>NZ_AQOK01000338.1:0-1217 GCF_000364645.1 Xanthomonas sp. SHU 308
GCCGGCCTGCACCAGCACCACCGACGGCCCCAGCGGCAACGCCGGCCCGAGCAGGCGCAGCGCGGTCGGCGCCGGGTACACCGCCGGCAGCGTCGCCGGCGCCGCCGCCAGCGCGGGTGCGGTCGCCCCGGCCAGCAGCGCGAACGCCAGGATGTGGCGGCCAAGGCCGCAACGGCCAATACGCTCGGTTCGCATGCGCCTACCCTCGACTGGTATTTCAGTGATTTTGAAATGGTATATACCACTTCCGCCGGCGCGTCGACGCGCGGTGGCGATGGCGCTGCAATGTGGCCGTCCCATGCTGCAGCGACACTTGCATGGCCCGCACAAGATGCGACATAACCGCAGGCAGTGGCGCGGCCCGTTGGCCGCCCGCCATGCCTGCGCTGACGCGACGCAGACCGGCGAAAAATCAAACATTTGTTTAAAACGCCCGCAACTTCGCCGAACTGGACAGCAATGCCGGCTTCGCGCAGACTGCCGCCCTTTCCGCTGCTTTGTTCCCGATGGCGCGACTGCTGCTGCTGCATGGCCCCAACCTCAACCTGCTCGGCACCCGCGAGCCGGGCGTGTACGGCCATGCCACCCTGGCGCAGATCGATGCCGCGCTGCTGGCCCAGGCCAGCGCCGCCGGCCACACGCTGGAGAGCCTGCAGTCCAACGCCGAGCACGTGCTGGTGGACAGGGTGCAGGCCGCGCGCGGCGACGGCACCGCCTTCATCCTGATCAACCCGGCGGCCTTCACCCATACCTCGGTGGCGCTGCGCGACGCGCTGGCGGCGGTGGCGATCCCGTTCATCGAGATCCACCTGTCCAACCCGCACAGCCGCGAGCCGTTCCGCCACCACAGCTACTTCAGCGACCACGCGGTCGGCGTGGTCTGCGGCTTCGGCGCCGACAGCTACCGCTATGCGATGGACGCGGCGCTGACCCGGCTGGGAGCGGCCGCGTGAGCCGCGCCCACACCCGACCGGCACCGCACACCCCCGTCTGAGTCCCCGGGCCGCGCGCCCGGTCTTTTTCAAAGTCACCTCACGAGGCCGTTATGGATCTCCGCAAAATCAAGAAACTGATCGACCTGCTGGAAGAATCGAATCTCGCCGAGATCGAGATCAAGGAAGGCGAGGAAAGCGTGCGCCTGGCGCGCACCCCCAAGGGCATGACCGCCAGCGCGCCGCAGTACGTGGCCGCCGCCCCGGCGGCCGCGCCGGCCGCCG
>NZ_AQOK01000339.1:0-3778 GCF_000364645.1 Xanthomonas sp. SHU 308
GTCGCCATCGCCGCTGCGCGCGTCCAGCGCGTCCAGCTCGGCCTGCGCGGCGATCAGGGCTTGCGCCACCCGGCCCAGGGCCGCTGCGCACTGCGCATCGCGCGCGCCATCGCGGTGGCGGTCGTCGCGCTTCAGTGCCGGCGCAAAGGTCTGCACCGCATGCAGCACACGCACGCCTGGCCAGCCCAGGGTCTGCACCGGCGCCTGCAGTGCGGCCAGCACGTCGGCGTCGGCCGGGGCGAGGGTGATCGAGAAGCCGTGCATGTCCATCGAGGTCATCAGCGCTGCCGGCACCGGCATCAGCGCGACTCGCGCGACGCCGA
The DNA here is from genome assembly GCF_000364645.1 of Xanthomonas sp. SHU 308. Lineage (NCBI taxonomy): Bacteria > Pseudomonadati > Pseudomonadota > Gammaproteobacteria > Lysobacterales > Lysobacteraceae > Xanthomonas > Xanthomonas sp. SHU 308. The sequence goes on from NZ_AQOK01000339.1 coordinate 324, forward strand.
TGCGCTGCAGCGCCAGCCGCGTCAGTACGCCCAGTTCCTGCGTCGAGCAGCCGCCGAGATCGTTGAGCATCAGCACCAGCGGCGTGTCGGCGCCAAGGCGGGCATCGGCCTGCGCCAGCAGCGGGTCCAGCACCAGCGCCAGCGCCTCTTCCACCGCGCCCGGCTGCACCGGCCGCGCCCCGGGCTCGTTGTGGATGCCCAGGCCCAGTTCCGGCGCGCGGCGGCCGACCTGCTGGCCGGGTACGCTGCAACTGGACAGCGCCATGCCCAGCGACAGCAGGCGGTCGGCGAAGGCCTGGCCGCGCTGCGCCAGTTCGGCCAGCGGCACGCCCTCGCGCGCCAGGTGGCCCACGTACTTGTGCACCAGCACCGTGCCGGCGATGCCGCGCGGCTGCGCGGCGTCGGGCAGGGCGATGTCGTCGGCGACCAGCACGCTGGCCACGTCGATGCCCTCGGCACGGGCGCGCTCGGCGGCCAGGCCGAAATTGAGCCGGTCGCCGGTGTAGTTCTTGATCACCAGCAGCACGCCGGGCGCGTCGGCGCAGGCGCGGATCGCCGCCAGCACCGCTTCCACGCCGGGCGAGGCGAACAGGTCGCCGGCGATGGCGCCGCTGAGCATGCCCGGGCCGACGAAGCCGGCATGCGCCGGTTCGTGCCCGGCGCCACCGCCGGACAGCACCGCGACCTGGCGCGGATCGCGCTCGGCCTGCAGCACGATGCGGGTGCCGCTGCCGGTTTCCGACAGCCGCAGCGGTTGCAGCATGGCCGCGGCCGCGAGGACGTCGTCGACGATGGCGCGGGGGGCGGTGAGGAACTGGTCCATGCGGGTGTCCTGTGCATGCCGTGCGGCGGTGTGGCGCACCATAGCCGGGCCGGCGTTACGCGCGGTTGAGGCCGGCCTGCTCACGCACCTGGTCGGCGGAATCGGCGAGAATCGCCGCTCATCCCGAATGGAATCCCCGCATGGCCGGCGCCAGCCTGTTCACCCTGCTCGACGACATCGCCACCCTGCTCGACGACGTGTCGATCCTGACCAAGGTCGCGGCCAAGAAGACCGCCGGCGTGCTCGGCGACGACCTGGCGCTGAACGCGCAGCAGGTGACCGGGGTGAACGCCGACCGCGAACTGCCGGTGGTGTGGGCGGTGGCCAAGGGCTCGCTGCTCAACAAGGCGATCCTGGTGCCGGCGGCGCTGGCGATCAGCGCCTGGCTGCCGTGGGCGATCACCCCGCTGATGATGATCGGCGGCGCCTTCCTCTGCTTCGAGGGCGTGGAGAAGCTGGCGCACCGCTTCCTGCATTCGAAGGAGGAGGACGCGGAACGTCACGCGCAGCAGGTGCAGGCGCTGGCCGACCAGCAGGTGGACGTGGTGGCGCTGGAGAAGGACAAGGTCAAGGGCGCGATCCGCACCGACTTCATCCTCTCGGCGGAGATCATCGTGCTGTCGCTGGGCGTGGTCGCCGGCGTGCCGCTCCTGCAGCAGCTCACGGTGCTGGTGGCGATCGCGCTGGCGATGACCGCCGGCGTCTACGGGCTGGTCGCGGGCATCGTCAAGCTCGACGACCTGGGCCTGTACCTGAGTCGCAAGGGTGACGCCGCCGCGGCGATCGGCCGCGGCATCCTGTGGCTGGCGCCGTGGCTGATGCGCACGCTGTCGATCGCCGGCACCGCGGCGATGTTCCTGGTCGGCGGTGGCATCCTGGTGCACAGCATCGGCCCGCTGCACCATGCCATCGAGGCGATCGCCCCGACCGGCGGGCTGGGCAGCCTGGTGCTTGCGCTGGGCAATGCGGTGGTGGGTATCGTGGCCGGCGCGGTGGTGCTGGCGGTGGTGCTGGGCATCAAGAAGGTGCGGGAATAGGGATTCGGGATTGGAGATTCGGGATTCGTAACAGCGGCGCGCATTCCCGCTTTTGCCAATCCCCAATCCCGACTCCCCAATCCCGCGCCGGCCACGCCGGCGCCAGCTAGTCCGCCGACACCACCCGATTCTTGCCGGCCTTCTTGGCCTCGTACAGCGCACGGTCGGCGCGGCGGATCAGCGCGTCCTGCGCTTCGCCGGGTTGGCGCAGGGCGACGCCGGCGCTGAAGCTGACGAACACGCGCTGGTCTTCGTGCACCACCGCGCGCTGGGCCAGGGCGCGCTGCACGCGGGTCACCGCCGCACTGGCCTCGAAGATCGTGCAGTCCGGCATCAGCAGCACGAACTCCTCGCCACCGAAGCGGGCGATGGCATCGCTGGCGCGCAAGGTGGTGCGCGCCACTTCCACCACGTGGCGCAGCGCGCTGTCGCCGCCGGGGTGGCCGTAGGTCTCGTTGAGCTTGCGGAAATCGTCCAGGTCCAGCATCGCCACGCACAGTGGCTGCGCGCTGCGCTCGGTGCGCACCAGTTCGCGTACGAACAGGTCGTCCAGGCCGCGGCGATTGAGCGCGCCGGTGAGCTGGTCGACCCGCACCAGGCCGCTGACGTCCTGCAGTTCCTGCTCCAGGCGCAGGATGCGCTGCTCCGCCGCCTCCACCTCCTGGCGAGCGGCGATCAGGTGATCGCGCGCGCGCAGCGCCTGCTCCTGCACGTGGCTGGTGTCCTGCAGCACTTCCTGCAGCAGGCGGTTGAGGTCGGCGATGCTGCGCGCGTCGCGGATGGTCTGCGAGTAGTCGGCGATGCGGTCGTGGAATTCGCCGGTGCTGGCGGCCATGCCGTCCAGGTCCGCGACGAAGCTCAGCATCAGCTCCTTCATCGCCTCCTTGGACTCGGCGATGCCCTGCTTCAGCAGGCCCTGCTTGTAGATCACCTCGCGCAGGCTGCCGCGCGCCTCCTCGATCGAGTAGCGGTCCAGCGGCCCGGCGATCAGGTCGCGCACCACCGCGATCTGGCCCTGCAGCCAGCTGGTGTCGTCGAGCAGTTCGCCGACGTTCTCCAGCAGCAGGTCGAACAGGCTCAGCAACAGCGCCTGCTGCTCCTGGCCGTCGCTGGCGCGCAACGCGATCTGGTGGCACAGCTCGCGCACCTGCTGCGCCACCGGTTCCAGCGGCTGCCCGGGACGCCACTGGCGCAGCGCCTCGCCGCTGGCCTCGGCCTCGCCGGCGAGCTCGGGCAGGGTGTGCAGCAGCGCCGCCAGCGCGCCGGCCACGGTCTGCCGCAGCAGGTCGCGCAGGCGCTCGCTGTCGCTGGGCCCGGCCAGCGGATCTTCGACGTCGATGGTGCGGATGTACTTGTCGATCAACTGGCGCAGTGCGCGGCCGTAGCTGGGCCAGTCGCCGCTGCTCGCCGCCGACTGCAGGCGCCGGCCCATGTCGCCCAGTTCGCCGTGCAGCGAGGCCATGCCGTCGGCGAAGGCGCCGAGCAGGCCTTGCGGCTCGTGCGCCTGCTGGAACAGGCGGATCAGCGCGGCGGTGGCGGCGGCCGGGTCGGTCGCCGCCTCCGCGGGCGGCGCCGCGTGGCCGTGCTTGTGCCCA
>NZ_AQOK01000340.1:0-15328 GCF_000364645.1 Xanthomonas sp. SHU 308
CCGAGGAAGTGGAGGATGTCGCGGCGGGTGGGCATGGCCTGGAACGCTCCGTGGAATCGACAAACGCTCCCGGCACGGGCCGGCACCGGGGAGGCGCCGGCCGCGGCCGGGAGGGCAGGTTGATGGTACCTATGACGGACCAATTTGCGACGACCTTACAACGTGTGGCCGTCCGTTGCATCCTGCGACCGCACAACCGGCCGGCTCAGTGGTGGTGATGCGCGCCGTGCCAGTGCATCGGCCCCGAGCACACGCACTCGCCGTCGTCGTCGCCGTTGCCGGCATGGCCGAACAAGGCCTCCAGCAGCCGCCGCGACGGGCTCCACTCGCCGATGGCCGGGTGGATCAGCATCGCCTTGCAGGCGTCGAGGTGGCTGCCGCTGAGCGCGGCGTCGATGGCGGCGTGCTCATAGGCCTTGACCGTGCGCACCAGGCCCTGGATCGCCTCGGGCATCGGCCGCGCCGGCAGCGGGGTGATGCGGTCGCGCTCGATGGTGGAGGAGATCTCCACGATGTCGTCGTCGGCCAGTTCCGGCATGCAGCCCTGGTTGCGCACGTTGACCACGTGCCGCCCCGGCAGCGCGCCGGTCAGTGAACTCATCACGTCCACGGCGATGCGGTGGTAGCCGGTGCTGGCGCGGAACGGGTCCGGCTGCGGCGCGAGGTCATCGGCGAAGGCCGAGCCGGCTTCGGCCTCCAGCCGCATGTACGAGCCGGAGCGCTGCTGCAGGTAGGCGGCGTAGGTCTGCACCGCGCCGCTGCCGTCGCCGGCGTTGAGGCGGCTGCGCAGGTCGGCGATCAGGGTGTGGTTGAGCCGTTCGATCTCGCTGCCGCGGCTGGCGCCGCTGGCGCGCTGGTTCTCCAGGGCGCGACTGCGCTCGTAGTAGAAGTACAGGTATTCGGTGGGGATCAGCCGCAGCGTGCGCAGCATGTCGAAGTCGAACAGCGGCGCCAGGTACAGCTGGCGCAGGATCGCGTCGTCGGCCAGGATGCGGTCGAGCACGTCCACGCCGCGCACGCGCACTGCGCGGATCCAGCCCAGGTGGTTGAGGCCGACGTACTCGCAGTCCACGTCCGCGGGCGGCTCGCCGAGCGCGCGGGCGATGTTGTGGAACAGCTCCACCGGCGTGTCGCAGATGCCGACCACGCGCGCGCGGGTGTGGCGGCTGATGGCCTGGGTGATCAGCCCGGCCGGGTTGGTGAAGCTGACCAGCCAGGCGTCGGGGCTGAGCCGCTCCACCATGCGTGCCTGCTCGATCGCCACCGGCACCGTGCGCAGCGCCTTGGCGACGCCGCCGGGGCCGGTGGTCTCCTGCCCGGCGTAGCCGTGGCGGATGATGGTGTGCTCGTCGGTGGCGCGCTGGTGGATGCCGCCGATGCGGATGCTGTTGAGCACGAAGTGCGCGCCGTCGATCGCCGCTTCCGCCGAACTGGCCGCGTTGACCTGCAGGTCGCCGCCGAACTCGGCGACCACCGCGCGGCCCAGCGCGACCATCAGCGCCAGCCGCTCCTGGTCGGGATCGTAGAGCACGATCTCGCGCGCGCCGAGCGCTTCGGCGGCATCGTTGACGCCGTACACCACCAGCGGCGCGCGCACGCCGCCGCCGCCGATCAGGGCGAGTTTACGGTTGGGAAAGGAACTGCTCATGGAGACTCCTGAGACGTGGGGGATCGGGAAGGCCGTCGAGCGCGCCGAGCGCGGTGCAGCAGGCGGCGCCGCATAGGCAGCCGCGCTGCGCGCAGGCATCGAGGGAAAGGTGGTCCAGCAGCGCGTCGATGAAGCCGGCATCGAAGGCGTCGCCGGCGCCGGTGGTGTCCTGCACGGCGACGATGGGCGCGGCAACCAATCGCGCACCGGCGGCATCCACCACGCAGGCGCCGGCGCCGCCGAGTTTGATCGTGACCTGCGCCAGCCCCAGCGCCTGCGCCCAGGCGGCGCAGGACGCGGCATCGTCGCCCGTGCAACCGGCCAGCGCGGCCTCTTTCTGGTTGGGCAGGAAGTGATCGACCGCGCGGCAGGTGGCGTGGTTGTCCGGATCGGCCAGCCAGGCCGGGTTGAAGCCCACGTCCAGCGAGGTGCTGCAGCCGGCCGCGCGCAACGCCGGCAGCAGCGTGCGCGCCAGCGTCGCCGGCAGCGGCAGGGCGAAGTGCACGTGGCGCGCGGCGCACATGGCCTCCAGTGCGGCCGCGCTGCCCAACAGCGGTTCCAGCTCGGCGTTGGCGCCGTGGTAGGTGAAGAACGAGCGGTCGTCGTGCAGCGACACGCTGGCGGTGACGCCGGTGCCGGCGGGGTGGTCGACCAGGCCTTCGGTGCCGACGCCGAACGCGCCCAGGCGCTGCGCGAACCAGTCGCGGTCGCCGGCGCCGATCGCGCCGATCAGCGTGACCGTGCGTCCGAGCCGCGCCAGCCCGCAGGCGGTGTTGACGGTGCCGCCACCGAGGTCGCGATGGTAGTGCCGCGCCATCGCTTCCTCGCCCGGCCCAGGCCAGCTGGCGAAGCCGCTGAAGATGTGGTCGAGATAGACCTCGCCGACCACCGCGACGTCATGGGTTTTCATTGCTGGAAGGGCCATGCTGCCTCGCGTTTGGCCTGGATGAGATAGAGCGCGGTGCCCGCGCACAGCGCCAGCACCGCCGCCAGCAGCCGCGGCAGCGGGCTGGTGGCCAGCAGCGCCAGCCAGCCGCAGACGCTGATCAGCAGCGGCCACGGATACAGCGGCATGGCGAAGCGCGCGCGGCGCCGCGGCTGCCGCCGCAACAGCACCACCGCCAGGCATTGCGCCAGGAACTGGAACAGGATCTGGATGATCATCAGCGTGGCGATCAGGTCGTCCAGCGACAGCGGGCAGGCCAGCGCCGAGGTGATGCCGACGAACAGCAGCGACACGGTGGGGAAGCGCCCGCGCGGGTGCAGCCGCGCGAACACGCCGAAGAACTGGCCGGACGCCGCCGCCGCATACGGCACCCGCGAATAGCCCAGCAGCACCACCAGCGCCGAACCCCAACTGGCGAGCACGATCAGCGCCACCGCCACGGTGCTGCCCACCGGGCCGTAGATGGCCTGCATGAAGTCGGCGACCACCGCCTTGGACTGCGCGGCCTGCTGCCACGGCAGCACGCCGAGCAGGGTCACGTTCAAACCCAGGTACAGCACCGCCACGATCGGGATCGACCACAGCACCGCGCGCGGAATCGTGCGGCGCGGCTTGCGGATCTCGCCGCCGAGCATGCACACGTTGTTGTAGCCGCCGTAGTCGTACACCGCGATCAGCGCCACCGCGCCGAAGCCCAGCCAGAAGCCGTGCGGCGAGGCCGGCCGCGCCTGCAGGAACTCGCGCGCCAGCGCCATGTCGAAATGCAGCGCGCCGCTGAGCACGATCCACACGCAGGCGGCGATCACCACCGCGCTGACCAGCAGCGACAGCACCTGCACCGAGCGCACCTGCCGGTACAGCAGCGCGGTGTTGAACAGGCACAGCGCCATGGCGATGCCGGTGAGCGCGGTGTGGCTCAGCCCGGGCATCAGGTAGGCCAGGTACTGCGCGCAGCCGACTGCCGCCGCCGCCACCGACAACGGCGCGGTCAGCAGCGTCTGCCACAGGTACAGGAAGCCGAACAGGCGCCCGGCGCGGTAGCGGCCATAGGCCTCGCGCAGGTAGTGGTACGGCCCGCCCGAACGCGGGATCGCCGAGCCGAGTTCGGCCCACACCAGGCCGTCGCACAGGCACAGCAGCGCGCCGACCACCCAGCCCAGCAGCACCGCCGGCCCGGCCAGCGCCGACAGCGCCAGCGGGATGGTGATGAACGGGCCGATGCCGATCATGTTGAGCAGGTTGGCCGACAGCGCGCTCCAGAACCCCAGCGTGCGCGGCGGCGCGCCCTGGTCCGCGGCGGACGGGGAGGACGCGACGGGTGCGGCGAGCGATGTCATGTGCATGCGCGATCCTGTGGGGAGGGAAGGGATGCGACGGGCTGCGTGGCAGGCGTGGGGACGAGACCGTCGGCGCACCGCACCGGGCCCGGTTGCAGGCGATGCAGATCGAGGATCAGCACCTGGTTGGCCCCGGCGCGCAGCCAGGCGCCGGGGCAGTACAGGCACTGCTGCGGGCCGATGTCCCAGTAGCGCCCGAGCAGGCGCCCGTTGACCCACAGATAGCCCTTGCGCCAGTCGCGCATGTCCAGGTGTACGTCGCCGGGCTGGTCGAGGGGGAACTCGGTGGCGAAGAACAGGCCCGGGCGCTGCGGCGGCGCCTGCAGCGGGCGCAGCGACGGCGTCGGATCTGTGTCCAGCGCCAGCCCACGCACCTCCCAGCCGTGCAGCTCCTGCCCATCGAGCCGCACCGGACCGAGCAGGCCCTTGCGATCGCCCAGCGCCGGGCCGAAGTTGATGTGGCCGAAGCTGTCGACCAGCACCTCCAGCTCGCGCGTGTCCTGTGCTGCATCGGGCAGGCGCAACTGCAGCGCGCTGTGCAGACGCGGATGCCGCACCCGCGACACGTGGTCGAGTTCGCGCCCGTCCAGATGCACCACCGCGTAGTCGTGGACCTGTCCCAGGTGCAGCGCCCGGCCCGCGCCGATCCGGCGCCGATACAGCACCAGCCCTTGGTCCTGGCCGAGCAGGCGCTGGTTGTCGATCGGGGTGTCGGTCTGCAGCGCAGGGCCGAGGTTGTCCCACAGCGCGGCCACGGGCCTGGCCTGCACCGCGTCGAAGTGCGCGCGCCGCGGTGCGGCCGGTAGCGGCGGCGGTGGCGTGTCGGCTTGCGCGGCGATGATCTTGCGCAGCGTGAAATAGGCCGGCGTCGCACGGCCGGCTTCGTCGATGGGCGCGCCGTAGTCGTAGCTGGTCAGCGCCGGCTGGAACTGCGAGCCGTCGTCCTCGGCGTTTGCGCCAGCGCTGAGGCCGAAGTTGGTGCCACCGTGCACGACATACAGATTGAACGAATAGCCGGCGGCGGCGATGCGGCGCAGCAGCGGGGCATAGTCGCGACGCGCGAACTTCGGCTCGCCCCAGTGCGTGAGCCAGCCGGGGTAGCCCTCGGACACCCACACCGGCGCTTGCCCGGCAAAGGCCGTGGCCGCCTGCAGATCGTGCAGATCGGGACCATCGAGGCCTAGCGCGGCGCCGGGCAACATCGCCTGGCGCCGTCGCAGATCCTTGAGCCCTTCGGCCAGCGAGAACGGCCCCTCGACCCCATGCGCCCGCCACAGCGCGGCCAGCGCCTGCAGATAGCCGACGTCGCTGCCGTGCATCGAGTATTCGTTCTCGATCTGCAGCATCAGCACCGGCCCACCGGCACTGGCCATCAACGGCGCGATGCGCGGCGCGATCGCCCCGATGTAGCGCTCCACCGCCGCCATGTAGCGCGCATCGTGGCGATCGCGCAGACGGATGTTCGCCTCGCGCAGCAGATACGGCGGCAACCCGCCCAGCGTCCACTCCGCGCACACATACGGACCCGGGCGCAGATACACCCACAACCCTTCCTGCTGGCACAGCCGGATGAATCCGACGAAATCGCGTTCGCCGCTGTCCAGATCGAACTGCCCCGGCGCCGTTTCCAGCGCATTCCACATCAGGTACAGCGCGATGGTATTCAGCCCCATCGCCTTGGCCATGCGAATCCGATGCAACCAATCCGCCTTCGCGATCCGCAGCGGATGCAGTTCTCCACTGCGGATCTGCCAGGGTTGCCCGTCCAGCGTGAAGCGGCCCTGGGCGAAGCCGAATGCGTACGGCCGCCCGTCCGGCACCGGCGCCGATGCCGGCACCGCCGCGCGCAGCATCGGCATCGCCGCCAAGCCCAATGGCGCCAGCAAGCCGAACCGACAGAAGGCGCGGCGTTTCATTGCGCGCTCCAGGAGGTTTGGCGGCCCTCAGCTGCGGCCGGAGTCCCGAAGGAAGAAGAAGGGTGTTGGATGCAGGAAACAAAGCCGGGCGTTGTGACACCAACTGCATCGACGGTGTCGATCCACGAATTAACTTCGTATTGCTGATGCTGGCCTTGCTGCTGCTGCTGCTGCTGCTGCTGCTGCTGTTGCTGTTGCTCTTCAGCTTTTGCTCTTCCCGGGTCCCCTCCGCAGCGGCGGAGCTGGCGGGTAAAACCCCCCGGAGGGGGGCGGCGCACAAGGATGTGCGCCGTTTTCGGCCGGGGCAGGATGCCCCGTCCGAAAATCCCGTCAGCGGAGCGGACCCGCGTAGCGGGCGCTGCGGCGGGGTGTGCTTTCTTTTGGTTACTTTTCTTTGCACAAGCAAAGAAAAGTGACTCGCCGCCAGGCGAAAGCTGTTGCTTTTGATGGCGAACCCAGGCGACACCGGTAAAGCCTGTCGGGACTGAAGTCCCTCCCACAAAAAGCGTGGCCGAGGCGAAGTCGATAAGTCCCGTCGGGACTGAAGAAGCTCCCGCAGAGACCCTGGCACCGCTCCGCCATGGCATCCCAGTGCGCACGCCGCCGCGGCCTAGAACGCGTACTTGACGGTCAACAACGTCATCATGCCGGCATCGACGATGTCCGACACCGCCAGATTGTGCCGGCCCACATGGCCCCAGTAACTGTATTCCTTGGTGAGATTGGAGATCGACAGATCCACATTCACCCCGCTGTCGAACCGATAGCCCGCGTGCAGATCCACCCGCCGCGTCGGCCGCGCCCACAGGTCGTCCCACGGCGCGTTCTGGTGCAGGAAGTCGTAGTTCAGCAGATACGAACTGCTGAAGTGATAGCTCAGGTTCACCGAGAACTTCGAGCGCTCGTAGAACAGCTCCAGATTGGCCATCGCATTCGGCGCCGACTGCATCTGCTCGTCCTCGAAGCCGACCATGCCCAGATCCGCGTGCGCATGCTGGCGCGTGGCATTGGCGCTGACGCCCAGCCCGTCGAACGGCGCCGGCAGATCCTGGAAGCGCTGCCGCGCGCTGACCTCCACGCCGTAGACGCGACCGTCGCCGCCATTGGTCGGCATCTGGTAGAACACCGTGCCGCTGCCGCTGGTGCCCGAATTGGCCTGGCCGGAACCCGCATCGTAGATGTAGTGATGCAGGCGCTTGTAGAAACCGGCCACCGAGAAGAACCCGCCATGGTCGGTCGCCCACTCGCCGGACAGGTCCAGGTTGGTCGAGGTGATCGCCTTCAGGTCCGGGTTGCCCTGGCTGATGGTGGTGATGCCGTTGGAGATGTTGATCTGGCTGCCGCCGCCCAATTGCACGAACGCCGGCCGCGTGTAGCTGGTCCACAGCGCGGCGCGGTAGGTGGTGGCGCTGTCCGGGCGCCAGGTCAGGAACACGCTCGGCAGCGGCTGGTCGTAGTGCGTGCTGTTGGCGGCGAAATAGCCGACCTGCTGGTTGCCGTCGCTGTCGGTGGGCGTGGTCCAGAAGGTGTTGTGGATGCTGGTGTGCTCGAAGCGCACGCCGGGCACCACTTCCAGACTGCCGAAGGAGAAGGTCGCCATCGCGTAGGCGGCGCTGACCGCCTCGGTACCGCGCATGGTGTTGCAGTTCCAGTTGTTGACGTAGAACGCGCTGCCGCAGGTATCCAGGTCGTCGTCGGTGAGGTGGTTGGCGATGACCTGCGCCACCGCGCCTTCGCTGACACGCGGCGTGGCCCAGTGGTACTTGCCGGGGAAGATCGCCGCGTAGCCGCCGTTGAAGATGCCCAGGTCGCCCAGCGTGCTGGTGTCGGGCACCGGGCCGGTCCACCAGTCGCGATTGCTGTAGTGGCGGCTGCTCTTGCTGTACTTCACGCCGAACTGCAGCGCGGTCAGCGCGCCGTCGGCGAAGTCGTAGCGCGCGTCGAACTTGGCGCCGCCCTTCTTCTGCCCGGAGTAGATCTTGGTCGATTCGCCGTAGCTGCTGGCGTACAGCGAGGGGATGTTGTTGACCTGCGCCAGCAGCGCCGGGGTCAGCTGCGGGTAGGGGAAGGCGCCGCTGCCGTAGCGCATCAGGCTGCTGCCGGAGTAGGCGAAATTGGCCTGGCTGAACTTGTCCTCGCGCCCGTCGATCTCGATGTGGTCGGGGCGGTCGTTGTCGCCGAAGCTGTAGAACAGGTTCGGCGACAGCGTCCAGTTGCCGGCGGTCTTGCGCGCGCCCACCTGGAAGGTGGCCAGGTCGGCGATTTCCGGGTTGGTCTCGTACCAGAAGCGCGCGGCGATGCGGTTGATGTTGGGCGAATACACGCCGGGCGTGGCGGTCGGCACGAAGCTGACGTCCTGCGGCAGCAACTGCACGAAGGTGGTGCCCTGGTCGGTCTTGGCGTAGGCGTAGGTGGCGCGTGCGTACACCGACAAGGTGTCGTCCACGTTCCAGTCGAAGGCGGCGTTGCCGCCGTAGCGGCGCTCCCAGCCGGCGACCACGCCGACGTTCATGCCGGTGCTGGTCAGGTTGTCCTGCGGCGCGTAGCCGGCGGCGTTGCTGCCGTCGGCATTGGCATGCAGGAATTTCCAGGAGCCGTCGTTGAGCGCGCTGGTGGCCGCGGCCACCTCGCTGTTGGTCGAGGTGCGGTAGTCGTAATAAGCGCTGGCGTAGAAGCCGAACTGCTGCTCGTCGCCGAACTTGTGCTGGAACTCGCCGGCCAGGCCGCCGCCGAGGCCGTCGCCGCCGTAGTCGCGGGCGCGGCTCTCGACGCGGCCGCTGACGGTGACGCTGCCGCTGGTGGCGTCCTTGTAGTCGTAGGCGGTGGGCGTGCGGAAATCCAGGGTACCGCCGATCGCGTCGCCGTCCATGTCGGCGGTGGAGGTCTTGTTGGCGACGATGGTCTGCAGGCCGGAAGGCGGCAGCAGGCTCAACTGCACGCTGCGGCTGTACGGCATGCCCTGGGCGACGGTGACGCCGTCGATCAGGTTGACGTTGTACTCGGAGGGCAGGCCGCGCACCGAGGCGAACATGCCTTCGCCGCGCGCGGCGCCGTCGACGCCGCCGAAGTAGCCCGAGCCGCTGTAGGTGATGTTGATGCCGGCGATCAGGCCCAGCGCCTCGGCGACGTTGTGCACGGCGGTGTGCTCGAGATCGTTGGCCGACAGTACGTCCACCGTGTTCGAGGAGTTCATCTTCAGCGTGCTGGCGTCGTAGCGGTTGGCCGCCACGCTGATGGTCTGCAATTGCTTGGCCTCGTCCAGCGCGATCGACACCGTGGCGGCGCCGCTGTCGGCGACCTGCACGGTGGTTTCCGGCGCGCTGAAACCGGGGTAGTCCAGCTGCAGTGCGTACTGCCCGGCCGGCACGTCGGCGATGACGAAGCGGCCCTGGGCGTCGGTGACAGCGCTGAGCGCGGTGCCGGCGATGGCCACTTTCGCATGGGCGGCGGGCTTGCCGCTGCTGCGCTCCTTGAGTTCGCCCTGCACGGTGCCGGCCAGCGCCGGTGCGGTGGCGGCAAGGCCGGTGATGGCCAGGATGGCGGCGCACAGCGCCTTGCGCTTGCAATAGGGATGGGTTGCCACGTGACACCTCGCTGATCGTGATCGGTGCGGGCACGCGCCGAAGGCGACGCGCCGCTGCGTTCCTGGAAGGCAGACACGGTGGACGGAAGGCGCGCGCGCTCGAACCGCACGCCGGAGGGCGTGCGAACAGGACAGAGCGAACGGCGACCGACGCGAGGCGTCTGCCGGCTGGGCGGACCGTTAAACGGCGATCAGTGGCGTGGCGGCGAGTAGCCGGCGATGCACTTGGAGCGCGAACGCAGCGCGCTCAGCTTGTAGCGACGGGTCATGCGCAGCGGCCCCCATGCGTGCCCGCGCGGAACGCGGACGACAGGCAGGGCGCCGGAACTCCGGCGAGGCATCGATCCTGGCTGCGACGACTGCATGACATGGCACATCACCCCTGGAACTGCCCTGGAAAACGCCGCAAGTGCTGCGGCGTTCGGCGCGTCTGGCATCGTCGATGCGTGGCACCGACGTGTTATCGATACCTCTGTCCCGGAAGACTGTCAATAGGTCGTGAAAAATAAATTAGCAGAACGCTGGAACGTGCAGGGATGGCGCCCGGCGGCGGCAGCGCGCCGGGCCGTTACGCTGCACCGCCGCATGCGCTGGCGCATTTCGTAGACAGGGGCCGTGGGCGGCCCCGTCGCTCACTTCGGCAGGGCCATGCGCCCGCTGATCGAGAACGCCGCGTCCTCGCCGGGCGCGCCGGTGCCCGGCTGACCGCCGCCGACGAACAGGCGGTAGTCGCCGGCTTCCACCGCGCGCTGGCCGCTGCGGTCGACGTCGCTGAGTTGGCGCGGGTCCAGCGCGAAGCGCAGCGTGCGCGCCTCGCCCGGCTGCAGGTGCACGCGCTGGAAGCCGACCAGGCTGCGCAGCGGCGACTGCGCGCGCTGCGGGTACTGCAGGTAGACCTGCACCACCTCGTCGCCGGCGCGCGCGCCGGTGTTGCGCACGGTGGTGCTCACCTGCAGCGGTTGGCCGGCCTGCAGCGTCGCGGTCGACAGCTGCGGTGCGTCGTAGGCGAACTGGGTGTAGCTCAGCCCGTAGCCGAACGGGAACAGCGGCTCGCCCTTGAAGTAGCGATACGTGCGGCCCTTCATGTCGTAGCTGACGTAGGGCGGCAGGTCCTTGGTCGAGCGGTAGAAGGTCACCGGCAGGCGCCCGCCGGGGTTGATGTCGCCGGCCAGCGCCTGGGCGATCGCGGTGCCGCCGGACTGGCCCGGATACCAAGCGGCGATGATCGCGTCGGCGTGCTGCTTGGCCCAGTTCAACGCCACCGCGCTGCCGCTCATCAGCACCACCACCAGCGGTTTGCCGCTGGCCTTGGCCCGTTCCAGCAACGCCTGCTGCGCGGCCGGCAGGGCCAGGTCGTTGCGGTCGCCGCCGTCGAAGCCGGGCACGTCGATGCGCAGTTCCTCGCCTTCCACGTCCGGCGACAGGCCGACGAAGGCCACCACCGCGTCGGCCTGCGCCACCGCGCGTTCGGCCTCGGCCAACTGCAGCGCCGGCGGCGCCAGCCACTCCAGGCGCAGGCCCTGGTCCTGGCCGCGGTGTTCCAGCTCCAGGCGGATGCGCCGCGGCGTCGCGTCGTCGAAATGCAGCACGGTCTCGACGTTGCGGCCGTCGGCGTTGTGCATGCCGGCCGGCACGTGCTTGTCCTCGGCGTTGCCGGCGACCACCAGTTGATCGTCGATGTACAGGCGCACCGGGTCGTGGCCGGCGCAATCGAAGCAGCGCGCCACGCGTACCGCCAGGGTGTAGTCGCCCGGGCCTGGCGGCAGCAGTTCGCCGCTCCAGCGCACCGAGTAGCGATCCTTGTCCACGCCCTTGGCCGGGGCCACGTGGTCCCAGTTGAAGCCGACCACGCGGTCCTGGCGATGCACGCGCGGCGTGCCGGCCAGGTCCAGGTTGTCGAAGTACTCGCCGCGCAGCCCGGGCTTGCCGTCGCTGCGCAGAGCGGTCTCGGGGATCATGCCGGGCACGCCGGCGGCCAGCGGCGCGCCCTGCGCATAGGCGACCTGGGCGGCGCCGAAGCGCGTGCGCAGCCCTTGCAGCGGCGTCACCGGCTGCACCGATGTGCCCTGGTAGTTGGCTTCCAGCGCGGCCAGCGCGTCGGCGTTGGGGCCGAGCACGGCCAGGCGCAGGCCCGGGCGCAGCGGCAGGGTGGCGTCGGCGTTCTTCAACAGCACCAGCGATTGCTGCGCGGCCTGCAGTGCCAGCGCGCGGTGCGCGGCGCTGTCGATGTCCCTGGCGCCCAGCCGCGCATACGGATCGTTGCGCCGCGGCTGCAGTTCGCCGAGCCGGTAGCGTGCGGCGAACAGGCGCACCAGCGAGCGGTCGAGCAACGCTTCGTCGGCTTCGCCGCGGTCGAAGGCGATGCCGAGGTCGCGGTAGGCGTAGCCGCAGTTCAGATCGTGCCCGGCCTTGAGTGCGGCCGCGGACGAGCCGGCGTTGTCGGGGCGGTAGTAGTGGAACTGGGTCATGTCGTCGATCGCATCGCAATCGGACACCACGAAGCCCTTGAAGCCCCAGTCGCCGCGCACGCGGCCGTCGAGCAGCCAGTCGGCGGCGCAGGCGGGCGTGCCGTGCAGGGAGTTGTACGCGCACATCACCGAGCCGGCCTGGCCGTTGACGATGGCGGCGCGGAACGCCGGCGAGTAGGTCGCCTCGAAATCGTGCGGCGACACGTCCACGTCGAAGCCGTGGCGGCCCGGTTCCGGCCCGCTGTGCACGGCCAGGTGCTTGGGCGTGGCGATGGTGCGCGGGTGCGCCGGATCGTCGCCCTGCAGGCCGTGGATGAAGCCGACCGCGAGCCGCCCGGTGAGGTAGGGATCCTCGCCGTAGGTCTCCATGCCGCGGCCCCAGCGCGGGTCGCGGAAGATGTTGATGTTGGGCGACCAGATGGTCAGCCCGGCGTAGCGCGGATGGTCCTTGCCGGGTCCGCCGGCGAGGTTGAACTTGGCCCGCGCCTCGGTGGAGGTGACGGTGCCGACGTCGTGCAGCAGTTCGGCGTTCCAGGTCGCGGCCAGGCCGATCGCCTGCGGGAACACCGTGGCCTCGCCGTTGCGGGCGATGCCGTGCAGGCCCTCGCTCCACCACTCGTAGGCGGGCACCCCCAGGCGCGGGATCGCCGGCGCAGCGTTCATCGCCTGCGCGATCTTCTCGGCGCGGGTCATCTTCGCCACCAGCGCGGCGGCGCGGTCCTCGGCCTCGTCGGCATGGGCGAGCGGGGCGGCGAGCAGGCCGATCGCACACAGCGCCAGGTAGATGCGCCTTTGTGGCAGGGACTTCAGTCCCGACGCTTTACTGGTAACGCCCCGTCGGGACGGAAGTCCCTCCCACAAGGTGACGCCCGCCCGCGACATCGGCTTGCCCATCACTTCGCCTCCGCCGGTTCGGCCGGCGCGCCAGCCATCGTTCCGCCCAGGTCGCGCACCTGCAGCGCCGCACGCACCTGTTCCAGCGTCGCGCTGCTGTGCACGCGCACGGTCAGCGGCTCGCCCGGCAGCAGGTCGAAGGCGTTGTCGGACAGGGTCACGTCGAGGTCGCCGAAGCTCAGCCACACCTGCGCCGCAAGCGTGGCGCTGCTCAGGGTCAGCGCGTAGCCGTCGCCATCGGCGCGCAGCTCGCTGCGGATGTCGGCCTGCGGCCACTGCAGGCGCTTGGCCGCGTCGAAGTACACCAGGGTGCGCGACAGCACGCGCTCGCCGTCGAGCAGCTCGAACACCGCCACGCTGCGGCGCGGATCGGCGCGGCGCAGCAACTGCGCATCGCTGAAGCTGCCTACGTGCACGCTGGACAGCGGCGCCAGGGTCACCGGCTTCTCGGTCTTGCTCAGCACCTTGCCGGACAGGTCCATCACCCGCATGCGCCAGCGCGCGGCCAGCGGCGTGGTGCGGTCGGAAACCAGCGACACGGTGGTCTGGCCCTTGTCGTCGCGCAGTGCGGCGATCAGTTCCGGCGCGTAGAAGCGGCGCGCGTGGTACTGCAGCGCCTTCCAGCGGCCGAAGTAGTCCAGGCTCGACCAAGACGCGCCGGGCCACACGTCGTTGAGCTGCCAGTACAGCGACCCCATCGATTGCGGCCGCGAGGCGCGCAGGTGTTCGGCGGCCAGGGTGATGCCCTCGGCCTGCATGATCTGGCTCAGGTAGACGAAGCTGGCGAAGTCCTTGGGCTCGCCGAACGCACGGCGGATGTACAGCAGCAGGCGCTGGTTGCCGTTGCCCTTGTCGAACTTCTGGTGCGCGCGCATCACCGGCGATTCCGGCTGCAGGTCGCCGGGTTCGGCGAAGGCGCGGATCGTGCGCATCTCGGGGAACGACTGCAGGCCGTATTCGGACATGAAGCGCGGGGTCACGTTGAGGTACTCGGTGACCGGCAGCGCCGGGCCGCCCCAGACCTTCCAGTAGTGCATGTCGCCGTCGTCGGGCTGGTCGGCGGCGCCGTCGAAATCGGTACCCGGCGAGGTCGCCCAGTACGGGGTGTCGCTGTCGTACTTCTGTACCGCCTCGCGCAGCACCGTGCCGAACAGCGTGGTCATGCCGCGGACGATGCGCTCGCGCTCTTCCGGGTCGATCGACTGCTTGAACTTGATGCGGTCGCCCCAGTTCTCCCAGCCGGTCTGCACTTCGTTGTTGCCGCACCAGATGACGATGCTGGGGTGATCGCCCAGGCGCCGCACCTGCTCCTCGGCCTCGGCGCGGGTGTTCTCGCGGAACGCGACGTCGTAGGGCGGGATCGCGCCGCCGAACATGAAGTCCTGCCAGATCATGATGCCCAGGCGGTCGGCATCCTCGTAGAAGCTGTCAGGCTGGTAATGGCCGCCGCCCCACATGCGCAGCATGTTCATGTTGGCGTCGCGCGCGGACTGCAGGAAGCCGCGCATGCGCGCGGCGTCGACGCGGGTGGGGAAGCTGTCGAACGGAATCAGGTTGGCGCCCTTGGCGAACACCGGGATGCCGTTGACCACGAGGGCGAAGCTCTTGCCCCACTGGTCCTTCTCGCGGCGCAACTCGACGCTGCGCAGGCCGGTGACGCGCTGCACGTCCAGGCGCTCGCCGGCGGCATCGCGCAGCTGCGCCTTGAACGTGTACAGGTTCTGGCGGCCGTAGCCGGCCGGGAACCAGCGCTGCGGCTTGGCGATGCGTACCGGCACGGTCAGGGTGTTGGCACCTGGATCGACGACCGCGCGCTGGCTGAACTGGCCGACGCGCTGGCCGTCGGGGCCGAGCACGTCCAGGTCCAGTTGCACTTCGCCGCTGCGGCCGGCCTGCACCTGCAGCTGTGCCAGCAATTGCGCCGCGTCGGCATCGACGCGCTGCTGGGCGATGCGCAGGCCGTCCACGCGCAGCGCGTCCCAGGCTTCCAGACGCACGCCCTGCCAGATGCCGGCGGTGACGATGCGCGGGCCCCAATCCCAGCCGAAGTTGTAAGGCGCCTTGCGCACGTAGGTGGAGCTGTGCCGCGCCACCGGCTCGTCGCCGAACGCCGAATCGTAGGCGCCGGGCAGCGCGTACGGCTGCTTGGACAGCCACGGCTGGATCTTCTTGATCGGCGAGGCGATGCGCACTTCCAGCACGTTGTCGCCGCGCTTGAGCAGCGGTTTGGCGTCGACCCGCCACTGCCGGAACATGTTGTCGGCGGCGAGCAGTTTCTTGCCGTTGAGGTAGACCTCGGCGAAGGTGTCCAGCCCGTCGAACACCAGTTCCAGGTGCGGGCGCGCCAGCAGGGCCGCATCGACCTGGAAATGGGTCTGGTACTGCCAGTCGCTGAGCCCGGCCCACTGGATCTGCGCTTCGTTGTCGCGATAGAACGGATCGGGCACCACCCCGGCGGCGATCAGGTCGGTCTGCACCGTGCCCGGCACCTGCGCCGGCAGCCACTGCGCCGCCTTCGGATGCGCCTTGGCGTTGG
>NZ_AQOK01000341.1:0-2567 GCF_000364645.1 Xanthomonas sp. SHU 308
CGTCGTCGGCGCCGCCGCCTGGCCCAGCGCCGGCAAGGCCAGCGCCAGCAGCAACCCGAGGCGGGCAGGAAGGCGCGTGCGCGACGCGGAACGGGGGCGGCGGGGCGGCTGGGTCATGCGAGGGTCTCCGTGGTCAGTGCGCGGTGGCGGGGGGCGCCTGCGCCGCGGTGTCGATCAGATGGACGGCACCGATGGCGTAGTACGGGCCGGCGATGGGCGCGGTGGAGCGCAGGCACAGGTCGTGCACGCCGGTCTGCCTGGGCAGCCGCGCTTCCAGCGCGAACTGGTCGCCCAGGGTCTTGCCGGCCGGCAGCGGCAGCCGCGCCAGCAGCTTGCCCTTGCAGTCGCCCAGCCGCACTTCGAACTCGCCGCGCGGGCTGTGCGCCGGGTAGCGCTTGACCTTGGCCTGGTCGTGCGCCAGTCCGTAGTTGCGCGCCAGGCGGGCGGCGTCGATGCGGATGCGGTCGATGCCGTCCAGCCGCGCGTCGGCATAGCGCCAGCAACTGGTGAACAGGTCGATGTTGAACACCGGCGTGTCCTGGTCGGCCAGGTCCGGCAGCAGCGGCACGCGCAGGCCCAGCTCGCCGCCTTCGCACGAGGCCAGGCCCTGGGTGTCGCGGCTGAGCAGGTTGGCGCGGTCGAGGATGCGGCTGCGCGGCGCGGCCAGCAGACGGCCGTCGTCGGCGAAGGTGGCCGCGCGCACGGTCACCGGCAGGGTCACCGCGAACGGCGCGGTGTAGCGCGGCGAATCGGCCTTGGGCTCGCTGCCGTCGGTGGTGTAGCGGAAGCTGCCGAACTTGGCCTGGTTGCCCAGCACCACGGTGGCCTTCCCGCTGTCCAGCGCGGCGTTGTCGCCGCCCTGCACGGCGATGTCCGGGGCGAAGGCGCCGTCGCCGTAGGCGATGCCCTGCAGGCGGTAGCGGTCCAGCTGCGCCGGCATGCGCTGCAGGAAGCCGTTCCAGTCGCGTGCGGCCATCGGCGACCAACCCGCCTCGGCCACCGCGCTCAGTCGCGGGAACAGCGCATGGTCGATATGCCAGGTGGAGGGGATGTACTCGCTCCACAGCGCCGCCTGCACGCCGAGCACGTGCTTGCTCTCCTCGGCGCTGAGCGCCGCCGGCACCGGGTCGAAGCCATAGACCTTCTGCAGCGGCAGCGTGGCCAGGCGGCCGTTGGGCTCGTCGTTGCGCGCGCTCTGCAGATTGTCCAGGTACATCCAGCCGGCCGGTGCCAGCACCACGTCGTGGCCTTGCTTGGCGGCGGCGACCGCGCCGTCCACGCCGCGCCAGGACATCACCGACGCACTGGCCGGCAGCCCGCCTTCCAGGATCTCGTCCCAGCCGATCAGGCGCCGCTGGTGCTGGGTCAGGTAGTCGGCCAGCTGCTGGTTGAACCAGCCCTGCAGCGCATGCGCATCCTTGATGCCGAGCTTGCGCATCTGCGCGCGCACCGCCGGCGAGCGTTCCCACTGGTCCTTGACCGCTTCGTCGCCGCCGATGTGGATGTACGGCGAGGGGAACAACTGCAGCACCTCGTCCAGCACGCCGCGGATGAAGGTCATGCTCTTGTCGTTGGTGTTGAACAGGTAGGGATTGACGCCCCAGTCCACCGACACCTTGGGCCGCTGTCGGGTCACCCCGACCAGTTCCGGATAGGCCGCCACCGCCGCCTGCGCATGCCCGGGCATGTCCAGTTCGGGCACGATGGTGATGTGGCGTTCGGCGGCGTAGGCCACCAGGTCGCGGATCTGGTCCTGGGTGTAGAAGCCGCCGTAGCGATCGGGCAGGCCGTGGGTGCCCGCGCCGGGCGGGGTGCGCCAGGCGCCGATCTCGGTGAGCTTGGGGTAGCGCTTGATCTCGATGCGCCAGCCCTGGTCGTCGGTCAGGTGCAGGTGCAGCACGTTGAGCTTGTGCTGGGCCATCGCGTCGAGCAGGCGCTTGACCGTGTCGGGGCTGTGGAAGTGCCGCGCCACGTCGAGCAGCACGCCGCGCCAGCCGAAGCGCGGCCAGTCGCGGATGTGCACCTGCGGCACGTCCACCTCGCCCTTGCCGGCGTCGGGGGTCATCAACTGCCAGGCGCTGATCGCGCCGTAGAACAGGCCGCGCTCCTCGCGCGCCTGGATCAGCATGGTGCGCGGGTCCACGTCCAGCGTGTAGCCCTCGGCCTGCGCGACCTCGGTATTGGGATTGAGCTGCAGGCGGATGCTGCCGTCGGCGGGGATGGTCTCCGCACGCACCTCCAGCGACAGGCCGCGGGTCTTGCTCAGCAATTGCGACAGTTGCTGCGCCACGCGCTGCGCGCCGGCGTCGTCGAGGGGCACCGACAGCACGGCGCCGGTGCCGATGGTCAGGGTGCCGCCGTCGCGCTCGGCCTTGGCAGGCGCCGGGATCAACGGCAGCGGCGTCTTGTCGTCGTCGTCATCGTGTCTCGGGGCCGGCGGCGGCGCTGCGGCAGGCTTGGACGCGGGCGCCGGCGCTGGCGCTGGCGGCGGAGTGCGGTCGCAGCCGCCGAGCAGGCTGCCACAGGCGAGCAGGGACAACCCCAGCCAGGCGTTGCGGGAGGGCGCC
>NZ_AQOK01000342.1:0-7566 GCF_000364645.1 Xanthomonas sp. SHU 308
GCGGTGCGGCAATCGGGGGTGTGCACCCACTGCAGTCATCGGTCTACCTCAAGCGATCGAGATGCGTATCGTAGAGGCTGTGAGGTAGCCTGGGGTGAGCGCGGCGCGTTCGCTGCGCGCCGCGTGCCCGTCGTGTCGCATCTCGGTCGTGGGGCCGCTCAGCGCGTCGCGGTCGGCAGTTCGTCCCAGACCTTGGGATCTTCGGCGCCCAGCACCCAGCAGCTGAAGCCTTCCAGACCGTATTGCTTGGTCAGCTCGTAGCGGGCGCGGAAGCTGCGCGCGTCCGGGCGGAACACCCATTCGCGCATGTCGTCGCGGTAGAAGTAGAACCACGACTCCTGCTCCACCGGGTCCCATTGCACGGTGGCATGCTGCTCTTCCGCCAGCGGGAACGATTCGTCGGCATCGATGTAGTCGGCGGTGATGTTGGAGGCTTCGGTACCGTCGGGCTTGACCGGATTGCCGGTGTACCAGCGGTAGCCGTAGGTGGCGATGCCCAGCGACAGCTTGTCCTTCGGCACCTGGGTCAGCGCGTAGTCCAGGTGCTTCTTCATCCACACCATGCCGTCCACCGGGCCGGGCGCGGTCCAGCGGGTGTGCTGGTCGTAGGTCATCAGGCTGATCAGGTCGGCCGAGGCGCTCAGCGCCTTGAGATCGTAGGCGCCGCGCCAGTACTCCCACATCCACTTGGCGAAGGCGCCGCCCTCGGCATAGCCGGGCGCGTTCGGCACCACCGCCACCGACAGCTTGAAGCCGGCCTTGTGCAGCGCCTCGGCGGTCTGCTTGACCATCAGCGAGTAGGCGTCGCGGTCGGTCCAGGCGATGCTCTCGAAATCGAACTGGAAGCCGTAGTAACCGTGCTTGCGGCCGTGGATCAGCAGCGCCTGGATCATGCGCTGCTTGGCGTCCTCGTCGTGCAGCAGCTTGTGGAAGCCCTCGCGCCCGGCGGTCATCGACAGGATCGGCATCACCCGCAGCTTGTGCTGCTTGGCGATCTCGTACAGGTACATGTGCGGGGTGCCGTTGACCAGGCCGCTCTGGTCCACGCCGTACCAGGTCGGCACCACCACGTCGATCTTGTCGAGGTGGGCCAGGAACGAATTGGTCGATTTCTGCGTGTTCATCAGATAGAACAGCGCAGTCGGGTTCTTGGCCATGGCCGGCCCGCAGGCCAGGGCGAGGGCGAACAGCAGCCCTGCGAAACGCTTCATCATCGGGAGGGATCCGTTGGCGGAGTGGGGGAGGACAGGTCGATGCGGAACACGTAGGCGTGTTCTCCCACCGGCTTGGCCGGCAGGCGCAGGTGCAGGCCGTCGGCGCGCTGCTCGAACGGCACCGGCTTGCCGTTGGCGAGCAGGGTGACGCCACGCACGCCATCGGCCGGCTTCAGCGAGCGGATCAGCGCCTGGCCATCGGCCGGCCAGCCCAGCTCGATCGCGTACAGCGCGCCGTGGCCGGTGGTGAAGCGGAAATCCTCGGGCGTGTAGGGCTTGGTCTTGGTGTCCTGGAAGGTGCCGCCGACCACTTCGGTCGGGCCTTCGCCGTAGCTGCGCCACGGCGTGCTGTCGTAGATCGCCTCGCCGTTGGTCTTGAGCCACTTGCCGATCGACAGCAGGATCGCGCGTTCGGTGTCCGGGATCGAGCCGTCGGCGCGCGGGCCGATGTTGAGCATCAGGTTGCCGTTCTTGCTGACCACGTCCACCAGCATGTGGATGATGAAGGTCGGGGTCTTGTAGGTGTCGTTCTCGACATAGCCCCACGAGGCGTTGCTGACCGAGGTGTCGGTCTGCCAGTGCGTGGGATGGATGCCGGTGAGCTGGCCGCGCTCGATATCGAGCGTGCCGGCACCTTCGGGGAAGGCGCCGAGCTTGTAGTTCACCACCACGCCGCCCTTGGCCGCGCCGTGGTTGTAGTAGTACGACAGCATGGTCGGCAGGGTGCCGCGGAAGGTCGGGTGCGCGATCCACCAGTCGAAATAGATCAGGTCCGGGTCGTAGCGGTCGATCAGTTCGGTGGTGCGCGCCAGCCAGTCGTCCAGCCAGGCCTGCGACACCGGGGTCCAGTCGTTGGTGACGTCGGCGTCGTCCTTGCCCGGCAGGCGGACCTGCGCCGGGCCATACAGGCCGGCGTAGCGCGGGTCGTTGACGTCCGAGTCGAACTGGCGGCCGCCGTCGAAGAACCAGTCGTGCTCGGCGCGGTGCGAGGACAGGCCGAAATGCAGGCCCTGTGCGCGGATCGCCTTGGACAGCTCGCCGAGCACGTCGCGCTTGGGGCCCATCTTGACCGCGGTCCAGTCCGACAGCTGCGAGTCGTACATCGCGAAGCCGTCGTGGTGTTCGGCCACCGGCACCACGTAGCGGGCGCCGGCATCGCGGAACAGGGTGGCCCAGGCCTGCGGATCGAACTTGGGCGCGGTGAACAGCGGGATCATGTCCTTGTAGCCGAAGCGCGACTGCGGGCCGTAGGTTTCCCGATGGTGCAGGTAGTCCTTGCTGCCCTGCTGGTACATGTTGCGCGAATACCACTCGTTGCCGAAGGCCGGCACCGAGAACACGCCCCAGTGGATGAAGATGCCGAACTTGGCGTTGTCGTACCAGGACGGCGAGCGGTATTGCTTGAGCGAGGTCCAGTCGGGTCGGAACGGTCCGCCGCGCGCGCCATCGTTGGCTTCGCGCACCAGCCGCGCGCGTTCGGGCGCGTACTTGGCGGTGGCCTGCAGCCACTGCTGGTCGATCTGTTCCGGACTGAGGGTGGTGGC
The DNA here is from genome assembly GCF_000364645.1 of Xanthomonas sp. SHU 308. Taxonomy (NCBI): domain Bacteria; kingdom Pseudomonadati; phylum Pseudomonadota; class Gammaproteobacteria; order Lysobacterales; family Lysobacteraceae; genus Xanthomonas; species Xanthomonas sp. SHU 308. The sequence continues at coordinate 2,759 of NZ_AQOK01000342.1, forward strand.
GGTGGGCGCCGTCGGCGACGGCGCGTCCGCGGCGCCAGCGGGCAGGGCCGTCAGCGCGAGCATGAGGGCCAGTGCGCTGGCCAGGGTCTGGCGTGCGGCTCCGGCGTGGCGGGATCGGTCCGCACTGGGGCGGGTCTCGGTCGTCATGGAACGGCACTCCTTGTTGCAGAAGACGATGCCGGCGCCGCCGCGCCGGACACGAAAAAGCGCGCCACCGTGGAGGGACGGTGGCGCGCCGGTGCTACATCAGAACTTGAAGTTCAGCTGCGCCTGGTAGCCGCGGCCGTTCTTGTACATGCCGATCGGCGCGTACTTGACCTCGTTGTACCAGTAGTACGTCGAGTCGAGCAGGTTGGTCGCGCTGAAGCTCACGCTCATCCAGTCGTTGATCTCGTACGAGGCGGTCAGGTCCAGCTGCTTGTACTCGTCGGTGAACACCTGCGAGTTCAGGCGGCCGACCTGGGTGAAGTACTTGGAGCGGTAGCTGTAGTTCAGGCGCACCATCCACGGACCGTTTTCCCAGTAGGGGATCACGTTGTAGGTGTTCTTCGACAGGTACGGCAGGTTCAGGCCGGTGCTGGCGTTGGCGGTCGCGTAGGTGTAGTTCGCCTGCAGACCGAAGCCGTAGCCGAAGGCCTGCTGGTAGTTCAGCGAGGCGCCCTTGACCTTGGCGTTGGAGACATTGACCGGCGAGCTGATCTGGTAGATGCCGCTTACCCCATTGATCGGGTCGGTCAACTGCTGTGCGGTGGTAACGGTGACAATATAAGAGCCGATGTCCCGATAGAACACTTCGCCAGACAGCATGCTGGACGGGGCAAAGTACCATTCCGCGGCCAGATCGTAGTTGGTCGACTCGTAAGGCTTTAGGTCCGGGTTGCCGCCGCTGCCGGTCAGGTTGCACGACGTATTGCCGTTACAGGTCGTGCCATCGCTGCTGGTGCTGTTGAGCGAAACAGATCCTGCGAGATCCTGGTAGCGGGGACGCGCGATCACCTTCGCTGCAGAGAAGCGCAGCACCTTGTTGTCATCCAGGTCGTAGGCGATGTTGAAGCTCGGCAACGGCTTGTAGTACTGCTTGGTCGAGGTCACCGGGGTGTAGACGCCACCATTGGAGCTGAGCCAGTACAGCGACTTGTCCTTGGTGTCGACATAGCGCACGCCCAAGTTGCCGCGCCACTTGCCGGACTCGAAGTTCATCTGCGCATAGAGATCGCTGGTGATCTCCTTGACATCGAACATCTGGCCGTACTTGCTTTCCAACGCGCCCTGCGGAAGAGACTTCAGGTAGGACAGCACCGAGTTCAGGTTGGCGGTCGGCCAGTTGACAAGGTCCGAACTGGCGTGGAGTCCATCGTACAAGCCGCTCGGAGTGGTGCCCGGGTTGAATGACGTCAGCAGAATGTTTTGGTTGGCATAGATCGCATTGCCGCGCGAATCCTGGCCGTTTTCGTGGTTGATGTACTTGTAGCCGACCTGAAGCTTGTTCAGCGGACCCCAGTCCAGATCGCGCGCGGCATCGAACTGGAAGTACTTCTCCTTGTCATTGGTGGTGGTGTACTCGATACCACCGGCTTGTTGACCCGACTTCAGGCCCCAGTTGCTAGCGCTGTTATTGCCGTAGGTAACGCCAGTGTTGGTGCCGTCATAGTTGAAATTGTAGCCGCCGTCCTGCAGCAGGAACTTCATCAGGTACTCGGGGTCCTTGCCGCCGGTGGCCTTGGTGGTGCCGACCTGCGAGGTGAACACCCACTTGTCGCCGTAGAAGTCGTGGCGCAGGTTCAGGCTCTTGGTGGTGACGTTGCTTTCGCGGTAGTTGGTGTCCAGCTGCGCATACGGCTGCTTGCCGTTGCCGGCGCCGTCGGTAACCGTGGCTTGGGGGATGTAACCGTTCTGCACGGTCGCGCTGGTGATCTTGTCTTGGTCGCCGCAGCCCGGGCAGACGTAGCGCGATTCGCTGAAGTTGTTGTACTTGCCCTTGATGTAGAGGCCGGTCAGGTTGAACTCGTTCTGATCGTTCGGCTTCCACTGCAGTGCGCCCTGCAGGCCGTTGCGCTCGCGGGTCTGCTGGAAGAAGGAACTGTTGATGCCCACCGGGATCTTGGCGGTCGCGACGTTACCGCCGTCGCCGGAGATGCGCGCGGTCGGCGGGATGCCAGCGCCGGTGTTGTAGCCGAAGAACTCGATGCCGGCGCGCGACAGATCTTCCTTGTCGTGGGTGGCGGAGATCAACGCGCCGAAGGTCTCGTCGTCGTTCTTCCAGCTCCACAGCGCCGAGCCGCGCGGATTGCCTTCTTCCGAACGGTCGTTGTAGTTGTAGCCGATCGAGCCGCGGATGGTGTTCTTCGGCAGGTCCAGCGGCTTGCGGGTGTGCACGATCACGGTGCCGCCGATCGAGCCTTCGTCGATGCGGGCTTCCGGGGTCTTGTAGACCTCCATCAGGCCGATGATTTCCGGCGACAGCAGGGTGTAGTTGAAGGTGCGGCCGCTGGTGTCGGTCGGGTTGCCGCCCCAGTCGCCCGAGGCGATGGTCTGGCCATTGAGCAGCACGCGGTTCAGCGCCGGGTCGGTGCCGTTGATGCTGACCTTCTCGCCTTCGCCGAACTGGCGGTCCACGCTGATGCCCGGCAGGTGCGCCAGCGACTCGGCGGCATTGGTGTCCGGGAACTTGCCGATGTCCTCGGCGCTGATCGCATCGACGATGGAGTTGGCCGAGCGCTTCACCGACTGGCTCTTCTCCAGCGAGGCGCGGTAACCGGTGACGGTGATGGCATCCAGCTGCTGGACGTTCTTGGAATCCGCGTTGGCGGAAGCGGGCGCTTCCTGCGCGGCGGCGTTACCGGACAGGTACAGCGCGGCCATGATGCTGAGGGCTAAGGTAGTGGTGCGGCTATTCATTGGCTAAACCTCTGGGTGAGTACTTGGGCATGAGGTGCCAACCGATGTTCCGGCGTGCTGGCCGCTGCCCGGCCTTGTGGATGGCGCCGCGCCTGGTGGCGCTGCGCGGATCGCATCTCGATGCGCGTCGTCCGGTCGCTGACGCGGAAGTAGCCAACCGGCGGCATCGAGGGCGCCAGTCCTTCCTGTGTTCCTGCAGGTAACAACCAAGTCCAGCAATACAGCAGTGCACCTTGTCGCCTGATCCGGACGCCGCTGCGTCCGGCCCGGCTCGGGGCGTGGTTTCGTCGGTTCGGGGATGCCGGTCGCAGCGTCAGCGCGCGTCCTGCCACTTGGCGCGGGAGGAGCGGCGATGCGTCGCTGTGTCTGAATCCCCTGAACGTGGCATGTCTTGAAGTTGTAAAACTTGTGTGAGCCGAGTCTGTCGTAGCGCTGACAGCGTTGTCAACACCCGTTTCACGTGGTTTTGACGAATGCAAGCAAGGCTCGCCGCGGCATCTTTCCGGAGGCTTTCGCGGCCCTTCCGTCGCGTCTCCTAGGTGCTTGTCTACAAAAGAAAACATGCCCGCGGATGGGTGCAGCGGGCCTGCGTTGGCCGCGAGGCCCTGGTGTGGCAAGCGCTGCCGGTTGGCTGCGCGTGTGGCAGAAATTTGTGCAATGCGGCGAAATTTTGCGACGGATGTTCACCCATGCAACGCGCCATGCGATCGGCCACTCGAACGGCCGGGCGATCCGGCCGATGAAGTCGCAGTGGTGAAGACAAAACGACAAACGGGTGAAATTCACCTTGACAACGTTGTCAAGGTGATCCGACACTCGATCGATCAATCTGCCGAATCGGCGTGCGCCTGCTCTGGCGCAACGGGAGAAGATGTGTCCGCAAGCAGTTCATCAGTGGCAGCGGCCGTGCCGCGCGCCGAGCCCTTCATTGCTGCCGATGTCGGCGGAACCCATGTCCGGATCGGCCTGGTCGCACGCGCTGCCGGTGCCGGCCCGGCGCCGTCCGTCGATGTGCTGGACTATCGCAAATACCGCTGCGCCGACTATCCCGGTCTGGCCGAGATCATCGGCGAGTTCCTGGGCCAGGTGCAGGGGCCGAAGCCGACCCGTGGGGTGATCGCCAGCGCCGGTTACGCGCTCGAAGATGGTCGCGTCATCACCACCAATCTGCCGTGGACGCTGTCGCCGCCGGAAATTCGCGAGCGCCTGGGCATGAAGGCACTGCATCTGGTCAACGATTTCGAAGCGGTGGCGTATGCGGCCGCGTCGATGGACGCCAGCGAAGTGCTGCATCTGACTGGGCCGCGCAAGGCGCAGCGCGGGCCTGCGCTGGTGATCGGTCCGGGCACCGGCCTCGGCGCCGCGGTGTGGATTCCGACCCAGGGCGGCGCCATGGTGCTGGCCACCGAGGCCGGCCATGCCGCGCTGCCGATCGGCAACGATCTGGAACTGGCGCTGGCGCAGCGGCTGTTGCGCGATCGCTCCTATGTGCCGATGGAGCATTTCCTGTCCGGCCCGGGCCTGCTCAATCTCTATCGCGCGTTGTGCGACCTGCGTGGCGCCACGCCCGCGCTCGCCGCACCGAGCGACATCACCGCGGCCGCGCTGGCCGGCGGCGACCCGCTGGCGCACGAAGCGCTGTCCGCCTTCTGCGGCCTGCTCGGCAGCGTGGTCGGCGACATGGCCCTGCTGTACGGCGTGCAGGGCGGCGTCTACCTGGCCGGCGGCTTCCTGCCGCAGATCGGCGCGTTCCTGTCCGCCAGCAGCTTCGTCGAGCGCTACTTGAACAAGGGCGCGATGCGTCCTGCGCTGGAGCAGATCCCGGTAAAGCTGGTCGAGCATGGCCAGCTCGGGGTGATCGGCGCGGCGAACTGGTTCCTGCAGCAGCCTTGACGGCTGCCGCCGGCAGC
>NZ_AQOK01000343.1:0-1275 GCF_000364645.1 Xanthomonas sp. SHU 308
GTCCCGCCGGGCGTCGCTGCCGGATGCAACGATGGCGCAGTCGTCCTGGCGATTGCCGCGCGAGTTCAGGCCACGTCGATCACCACTTTGCCGAATGCGCCGCGCTCCAGGTGGTCCAGTGCGTCCGGCAATTCGGCAAAGGAATAGCGTGCGTCGATGACCGGCTCGAGCCCGAGCCGATCGACCGCCACCGCCAGGTCCTCGAGTGCGCGTCGGTGCCCGACACCGATGCCGTGGATGGTGAGCTGCTTCAGCATCAGCGGCCCGACCGGCGCCGTTACTTCGAATCCTTTCAGTACGCCGATCTGGTGAATCTGGCCGCCGACCGCTGCCGCCTGCACGGCCTTGCCCAGATGTGCGCCTCCGACCAGTTCTAGGATCTGGTCCACGCCACGGTCGTCGGTGAGGCGCAGCACCGCTTCCGTCCAATCCTGTGCGCTGCGGTCGATGCCGTGGTCGGCGCCGAGCCGTCTGGCGCGCTCCAGCTTGTCGGCGTTGCCTGAGATCACGATGGCCTGCGCGCCGTGCGCCTTGGCGATCTGCAAGCCGAACAGGGCGACCCCGCCGGTGCCTTCGATCAGTACGGTCTGGCCGGCGCGCAGCCTGCCGTTTTCGACCAGCGCGAACCAGGCGGTCAGCCCTGCGCAAGGCAGCGTGCTGGCCTGGGCATCGTCGAGCGTGGCCGGTGCATGGACGAACCAGTCCTGCGGAAACGCCACGTACTCGGCAAGGACGCCGGGATGGCTGCCGCCGAGACTGCGGTAGAGCGGCACACGCGCATCGCCTTGCGGGGCGCCGTCGATCCAGCCCGGGAAGAAGGTCGAGATCACCCGCTCGCCGACGGCGAACCGCGTTGCCCCGGGGCCAAGCGCGTGCACAGTGCCGGCCAGATCGGAGCCGGGCGTGAAGGGAAACGCCAGCGACAGACCCATGCCATCCTCGATCACAAGCGTATCGCGATAGTTGAGCGCCACTGCGCTCACTTTCACCAGCACCTCGCCGGCCTGCGGCGTGGGGATGCCGGCCTGCGTCAGCGCCAGTTGGTCACGGCCGAAGCCGTGCATCTCCCATCGTTTCATCGTCTTGCTCATCGCGAACTCCTGAAGGCGGCGTCTGTCGGAGCAACGATTCTATTGGCGATTTTAAAGAACGTGTGGCGATATAAAATCCGATGATTGGTGCATTTATTGCGTCAATTACGGGTGGCGTCAGGTGATGCGAGGCCGTGTCGTGGCGACTAGATGTGATCTCTCAGTAGGTTGTTCATCCGGGGCA
>NZ_AQOK01000344.1:0-2328 GCF_000364645.1 Xanthomonas sp. SHU 308
GGCCACCGCGCGCATCCAGCAGCAGCCGGCAGCGCACGCCGCGCGCGGCGGCGCGCAGCAGCGCCGCGCTCACCGCATCGCCGACCGCGTCGTCGAACATCAGGTAATACAGCAGGTGCACACGCTCGACCGCCGCGTCGATGTCGTCGATCAGCGCCTGCAGCGAGGGCGCGTAGCGGTCGAGCAGCTCGACGCTGTTGCCGTGGGTCGGCATGAAGTCGCCCTGGCGCTCGACCAGCGGCACCACTTCGGCGACCACGGTATCGGCCGGCGGCGCCCAGCGCAGCGCGGTCAGCGGCACCTGCTGCTCGCGGATCACCTGCGAGGCCAGCGCCTGGCGGCGGATGCGCTCGCGCGACAGCCAGGGGTGGCCGAGCAACAGGTACAGCGGCAGCCCCAGCAACGGCACGAAGCCCACCAGCAACAGCCAGCTGCGCGCCGCGCCCGGCGTGGTGCGGGTGGGGATCCACAACAGCGCCACCAGCCGGATCAGCCAGTCCAGCGCCAGCAGCCACGTGCCTTCCAACCAGACCGGCAGCATCGCGATCCTCGCAACCCAGGTCGCCCGATTCTGCGGACTGCGCCGGCAAACGCAACCATGGCCGCAGCGGCGGTGCGCTTTTTCCTTGCTCCAGACGCACGAAACCCGCCTTGCGGCGGGTTCCGTGTGCAACGTGAGCAGCGATCCGAGGATCAGCCGATCACTTGATCTTGCCTTCCTTGTACAGGACGTGCTTGCGCACGACCGGATCGTACTTGAGGAATTCCATCTTCCCCGGGGTGTTCTTCTTGTTCTTGTCCGTGGTGTAGAAGTGGCCGGTACCGGCCGAGGAAATCATACGGACCTTATCGCGCTTGCCTGCCATGATGCTCTACTCCTCAGACCTTTTCGCCGCGCGCACGCAGCTCAGCCAGAACGGTGTCGATGCCGTTCTTGTCGATGGTGCGCAGCGCGTGCGCGGAAACCTTCAGCTTGACCCAGCGGTTCTCGCTGGCGACCCAGAAGCGGCGCTCGTGCAGGTTGGGCAGGAAACGACGGCGGGTCTTGTTGTTGGCGTGGGAGACGTTGTTACCCGTCTGCACACGCTTGCCGGACACTTGGCATACGCGGGACATTGCGCACCTCGATAGTAGTTTGGTCGCCCATAGCCTGGGAGACGGCGGCCCCGGCAGCCCTGCGGCTACCACGCGACGTGGGAAATCAAGCGGTTACGCTGGGAAAGGCCGGCCGGAGATCGCGCATCCGGCCGCCGGCCCCGACCTCGTCGGGCACAGCGAGCCGCGCATTATGCAGGCGATCAAGGGCTTGTGCAAGTTGTCCACAGGACCAGGCGCCGCGCGCAGATCCGGGCGGATGGACCAGGCGGGCGTTGCTATTGTATCCGGCGCAAGCCGCTTGCTAGCCTCGCCCAGACCATGCGCCGCCTGTTCCGTCCACTGCGTACCTCCCTGCTGATGCTGCTGCTGGCGGCGTTCGTGGTCGTGCCGGTGGCCGACGCACTGGCCTGCGCGCTGGAGCCGGAATCGGCCGACGCCGTGCACGCGCCCGCCTCGGCGCATGCCGATGGCGAGGACAGCGACGGCAAGCATGCCGGCGCCTGCAGCCACAACCATTGCCACCACTCGAATCTGAGCCTGCCGGCGAGCGCCCTCGCCGTGTTCGGCGCGCCCCGACCGGCGCGCTGGATGCAGGCCGTCGACGCCTCCCCTGCAGGCGTCGTCCAGGACGGATTGAAGCGCCCGCCCAGAGCGTGAGTTGAGCGTGTCCCGCGATCGCGGGGTTCCGTTTCCCTCACCTCTGGAATTTGCTCATGTCGACTCCGACACGTCGGCCGCCGCGCGCGGCCGGGCGGGTCGTCGCCGTGCTGCTGGGCCTGGCCCCGGCCGCACTGGCGATGGCGCAGACCGCCCCTTCGTACGACAGCTTGCTGCAACGCCTCGACCAACTGCCCGGCAGCCGCGTCGGCGCGGCGCTGACCGAGGCCGCCGATGCGCGCGCCGAACAGGCGCGCGCGCTGCCCAACCCGTCGCTGTCCTGGTCCACCGAAAACGCCTGGGGCAGCGGCACCTATGCGGGCACCGCCCGCGCCGAAACCTCGCTGACCCTGTCGCAACCGCTGGAACTGTGGGGCCAACGCGGCGCGCGCCTCCGCGCGGCCCGCGCCGACGCCGACGCTGCGGCCCTGCGCGGCACGCAGAGCCGCAGCGAGGCCGCCGGCGAGGTGGCCTCGGCCTACGCGCTGGCCGAAAGCGCACTGCGCCGCTACGCGCTGGCCGAGGAAGCGCTGGGCCTGATCCGCGACGATGCGGCCGCCGTCGAGGCGATGG
>NZ_AQOK01000345.1:0-5715 GCF_000364645.1 Xanthomonas sp. SHU 308
TGGGCGTCCGCTGGAAGGCGCCGAGGGCGCACAGGCCGGCAACGGCAGTGCCGCGCCGGCCACCGTGGCCCCGGCCAAGCCGGTGCAGGTCGTGGCCACCCCGGTCAAGGCCGCGCGCCAGGCCGAGCGTGGTGCGGCGGCGAAGAACGATTCGTTCCTGACCCGCCTGGGGCGCAAGCTGCGCTCGCTGGTGTCCAGCTCCTGAGCCGGCCCGGCCGTCCGCCGCGTGCGAGGCGCGCGGTGGACGAACACCCCAGCCGCTCCGGCATAATCGCTGGATGAGCGTTCTGCGGTTCGACAATGTCAGCAAACAGTACGCCGGCGGCCACGCGGCGCTGGTGGACGTCAGCTTCGAGGTCGAGGAGGGCGAGATGCTGTTCGTCACCGGCCATTCCGGTGCCGGCAAGAGCACCTTGCTCAAGCTGATCCACCTGAGCGAGCGGCCCTCCCGCGGCGCGGTGCTGTTCGGTGAGCGCAACCTGCTGAAGGTGCGCGGCCGCCGCGTGCCCCTGCATCGGCGCGAGGTCGGTGCGGTCTATCAGGACCACCGTCTGCTTACCGACCGCAGCATCGCCGAGAACGTCGCCCTGCCGCTGATCCTGCGCGGCACCCGTCGCGCCGAGATCGGCAAGCGCGTGCGCTCGGTGCTCGAACGCATGGGCCTGGGCCACCGCGAGAAGGCGCTGCCCTCGCAGCTGTCGGCCGGCGAGCAGCAGCGCGTCGGCATCGCCCGGGCGATGGTCGGCGAGCCGCGGCTGCTGGTCGCCGACGAACCGACCGGCAATCTCGACCCGACCCTGGCCGCGGAGATCATGCAGCTGTTCGCCGAACTGCCGGCGCGTGGCACCAGCGTGCTGGTGGTCAGCCACGACCTGGCGCTGCTCAAGCAGATGCGCAAGCGCGTGCTGATCCTGGACCACGGCCGCCTGATCGACGACATCTCGCCGCAGGACCTGGCCGAATGAGCGCGCGCAACGCCGGCGCCGCGGCGCCCTCGCGGCTGGGCGTGTGGTGGGACCACCACCTGCACAGCATCGTCTACAGCCTCGGCCGCGCCATGCGCAAGCCGTGGGCCACGCTGCTGACCATGGCGGTGATGGCGCTGGCGCTGGCCCTGCCGCTGGGCCTGTCGATCGCCCTGGACAACCTCAAGCAGTTCGCCGGCAGCGTGCAGCAGTCGCGCGACATCAACGTGTTCCTGAAGACCGACGTCGACGCCGCCGCGGCGCAGGCGCTGGCGCAGACCCTGCGCGGCCGTGGCGACGTGGCCGCGGTGACGCTGCGCACGCCGGCCGAGGGCATGGCCGAGCTGCGCGACAGCGCCGGCCTGGGCGAGGCGCTGGATGCGCTGCAGGACAACCCGCTGCCGACGCTGCTGATCGTCACCCCGGCCGCGGCCGACGACACCCCGCTGGCGACCGCGCTGACCGCGCTGCCGCAGGCCGACCTGGTCCAGCACGACGCGCTGTGGCGCAAGCGCCTGGACGGCTGGCTGCATTTCGGCGAACGTCTGGTGCAGGTGCTGTCGCTGCTGCTCGGCGCCGGTGCGGTACTGGTGGTCGGCAACACGGTGCGCCTGGACATCCAGTCGCGGCGCGAGGAGATCGGCGTGCTGCAGTTGCTCGGCGCCAGCGACGGTTTCATCCGCCGCCCGTTCCTGTACCTGGGCGCCTGGTACGGTTTCGGCGCCGGGGTGCTGGCGCTGGGCCTGCTCGCCGCCTCCGGCATGGCCCTGGGCCAGCCGCTGGCGGCACTGGCCGACAGCTACGGCAGCCACTTCGTGTTGCACGGGCTGGACGCGTTGCACGCCGGCTTCGTCCTGCTCGGCACCCTGCTGCTGGGCTGGCTCGGCGCCTGGCTGGTGACCGGCCACTTCCTGCGCCAGACGCGGCCCACCGACACCTGAGGCGCACATGGCCGGGCACGAGCTCAAGCATCTGATCAGCGCCGCCCCCCGGGTGATGGTGGTCGATGGCTCGAAGCTGGTGCGCAAGCTGATCGCCGACGTGCTGCACCGCGAACTGCCCGACGTGACCGTGGTCGGCTGCGCCAGCATCGCCGAGGCGCGCGCCGCGCTGGAGGCCGGCCCGGTCGATCTGGTCACCACCTCGCTGGGGCTGCCCGACGGCGACGGCCTGACCCTGGCGCGCAGCGTGCGCGAGGCCGCCGGCCAGGCCTACGTGCCGGTGATCGTGGTCTCCGGCGACGCCCAGCAGCACCTGGTCGAGCGCCGCTTCACCGAGTACGTCACCGACTATTTCGACAAGGCGCTCGGCCACGAGGCGCTGGCCACCTTCATTCGCGGCTACGTGCAGCCGCAGCCGGTGGCCGGCGCCACCGTGCTCTATGTCGAGGACAGCCGGGTGGTGGCCGAAGCCACCAAGCGCATGCTCGAGCGCCAGCAGCTGCACGTGGTGCACGTGCTCAGCGCCGAGGACGCGTTCGCCCTGCTGACCGCCGAGTCGCTGGGCCGCACCACCCGCCGCATCGACCTGGTGCTGACCGACGTCACCTTGAAAGGCGAGCTCAACGGCCGCGACGTGGTCCAGCGCATCCGCGTCGACTTCGCCTACGGCAAGCGGCGCATGCCGGTGCTGGTGATGACCGGCGACAGCAATCCGCACACCCAGTCCGAGCTGCTGCGCGCCGGCGCCAATGACCTGGTGCAGAAACCGATCGAAGAGCGCCTGCTGGTCACCAAGGTGCTGTTCCAGTTGCGCCTGGCGCGGCTCGACGAGATCGCGGTGACCTTCTCACCGATGTGATGTCCCGAGCCTGCAAGCGATGAGCAACAACGAAGACGAAAGCCGGATCCAGCTGGAGCCGTCATGGAAGGCGCAGGTCGGCGACTGGCTGCTGCGTCCGGAGATGCGCGAGTTGGCCACCTTCCTGCGCCAGCGCAAGGCCGCCGGTGCGCGGGTGTTCCCGCCGGGGCGGCAGATCTTCGCCGCCTTCGACGCCACCCCGTTCGAAAAGGTGGAGGTGGTGATCCTCGGCCAGGACCCGTACCACGGCTACGGCCAGGCGCACGGGCTGTGCTTCTCGGTGCTGCCGGGGGTGCCGGTGCCGCCGTCGCTGCTGAACATCTACAAGGAGATCGAGGACGACCTGGGCATCCGCCGGCCGGACCACGGCTGCCTGCTGCCGTGGGCGCAGCGCGGCGTGCTGCTGCTCAACGCGGTGCTGACGGTAGAGGAGGGCCGCGCCGGCGCCCATCAGGGAAAGGGCTGGGAGGGCTTCACCGACCACGTCGTGGAGACCCTCAACCGCGAGCGCGAGGGTCTGGTGTTCCTGCTCTGGGGCAGCTATGCCCAGGCCAAGGGCAAGGTCATCGACACCCGCCGCCACCGTGTGCTCAAGGCCCCGCACCCCTCGCCGCTGTCGGCGCACCGCGGCTTCCTCGGTTGCAAGCATTTCTCCGCGGCCAATGAGTACTTGAAGCGCCGCGGCGCCGCCCCCATCGACTGGAGTCTGCCGCCGCGCGCAGAGCTGAAAGCGGCGCTGGGCGGCGCCTGAACCGCGGTTGGACAGGGCGACGCTGTCGCCTGACGTGGACGCCATTTTCGCGAACCGGCTGCTACTTTTGCGGTCATAGAACGGGATGACGATGCGTCCCGATTGTTTCATTGGCTTGTGATGCAGTGTCATTCCTGATCCATGTGTTGCATAAACAGAACATAGGAACTTTTTACTGTACCCAGCAGTCCAATTAGTAGACTGCTAAGATGAGCCCTATGAGCCAGACGCTTACTTCCAACGCATTGGTTGCCAACAACCTCCCGATCCCCAGTCCGCTCGGTTCGCTGGATGCCTATATCGGCGCCGTGCATCAGATCCCGGTGCTGACGTCCGACGAGGAACGTGCACTGGCGGTGCGGTATCGCGACCAGGAAGACCTGGACGCGGCCCGCGAACTGGTCCATTCCCACCTGCGCTTCGTGGTCCACGTGGCCCGCGGCTACAACGGCTACGGCCTGCCGCTGGGCGACCTGGTCCAGGAAGGCAACATCGGCCTGATGAAGGCGGTCAAGCGCTTCGACCCGGACATGGGCGTGCGCCTGGTCAGCTTCGCGGTGCACTGGATCCGTGCCGAAATGCACGAGTACATCCTGAAGAACTGGCGCATCGTCAAGGTCGCCACGACCAAGGCGCAGCGCAAGCTGTTCTTCAATCTGCGCAAGTCCAAGACCCGCCTGGGCTGGATGAACGCGGCCGAGGTCACCGCCGTGGCCAAGGACCTCAACGTGTCCGAGCGCGAGGTGCTGGAGATGGAGTCGCGCCTGTCCGGTCGCGACATCGGTTTCGATGCGCCGTCCGATGAGGACGACGACCACGCACCGCCGTCGCCGGCCGCGTATCTGATGGCCAACGAGGAAGATCCCTCGCAGGCCTACGAACGCGCCGACAGCGAGGACAACCAGCTGCAGCTGCTGCGTGAAGGCCTGGCGGAACTGGATGCGCGTTCGCGCGACATCATCAAGCGCCGCTGGCTGGATGCCGACAGCAAGATCACCCTGCAGGAACTGGCCGACGAGTACGGCGTGTCGGCCGAGCGCATCCGCCAGATCGAGGCGAACGCGCTGAAGAAGATGAAGGCGCTGTTCGTCGCCTGAGTCGCCTGCGGCGAGCGATTGCAACGCGCGAAAAGGCCCGGCATTGCCGGGCCTTTTTTCTTGTCCTGGGCTGCCCGCGGATTGGCGACTGCCGGCTGCGGAAGTCCGTCCGCACGCCGCTGGATCACGACTCCGGCGGACGCGCCACCGGCAGGTGCCAGCCGTAGCGGATCGCCATGAAGCGCAGGCCGAAGCACAGCACCGCACCCACCCCCAGGCCCCAGGGCTGCGGCAGGTGCAGCACCTGCGCCGCGGCCACCACGCCGCCGCCGAGCAGCGCCGCCACCGCGTACAGCTCGGCCTGCAGTACCACCGGCGTGCGCGCCACCAGCAGGTCGCGGACGATGCCGCCGCCGATGCCGCTGAGCATGCCCAGCAGCGGCGCGCTGAGCGGGCCCAGGCCGAACGCCAGCGCCTTGCTGGTGCCGTAGACCGCGAACAGCGCCAGGCCCATCGCGTCAAAGATCTGCACCGGATTGCGCAGGCGCTCGACCGTGTGGTGGCTGTAGAAAGCCAGCAGCCCGGCCAGGCAGGCGACGCCGAGATAGCGCACGTCGGCCAGCGCCGCCGGCGGGGTGGCGCCGATCAGCACGTCGCGGGCGATGCCGCCGGAGACCGCGGCCGCGCACGACAGCACCAGCACCCCGAACAGGTCCAGGCGGTGGCGCACGCCGACGGTGGCGCCGCTGATCGCGAACACGAAGGTGCCCAGCAGGTCGAGCAGGAACAGGAAGGTGGCCAAAACGGCACTGCGCTGCAGCAAAAAGGCCGGCTAGGATCGCAGCCCGGCCTTGCAGTGTCACCTGTCCACGGGCGGTGCGGGCCGCGCCTGCGTGTCCTCCGCCGCGGGCGGGTCGCCGAGGATGATGCGCGCGGCGCGCTGGTAGCTCCAGTACGCCCAGGCCCAGTTGAGCAGCACCACCACGCGGTTGCGGAAGCCGATCAGGAAGAACACGTGCGCGGCCAGCCAGAACCACCAGGCCAGCACCCCGGAGAGCTGCAGCCGGCCCAGGTGCACGATCGCGGCCATGCGCCCGATCGTGGCCAGGTTGCCGTAGTCGGCATAGCGGAACGGCACGCTGGCGGTGTCGCCGCGCAGCCA
>NZ_AQOK01000346.1:0-4850 GCF_000364645.1 Xanthomonas sp. SHU 308
CCGGCGCAGGGTGTCGGCGACGTGCCGGCCCATCTGCTTGGCGGCCGGTGCCACCCCGGGAACCGGGCGGCCGTCGGCCTGCTGCAGCGCGGCCAGGTCGCCGGCCACGAACAGCTCCGGATGGCCGGGCACGCTCAGGTCCGGCTGCACCTGCACGCGGCCGCTGCGGTCCAGCGGCGTCTGCAGGGTCTTCGCCAGCGGCGAGGCGGCCACGCCGGCGGCCCAGACCACGGTGCGCGCCGGTACGAAGGTGCTGCCGAGGCGATAGCCGCTGGCGTCGATGTCGGCGACCGGCACGCCGGTCAGCACTTCCACGCCGAGCTTCTCCAACTGCTTCTGCGCCTTGGCCGAGAGGTGTTCGGGGAACGAGGACAGCACCCGCGGGCCGGCCTCGATCAGCCGCACGCGCGCCTCGGCCGGGTCGATGCGGCGGAACTCATGCTTGAGCGTGTGCCGCGCGATCTCGGCCAGGGTGCCGGCCAGCTCGACGCCGGTGGGGCCGCCGCCGACGATGGCGAAGCTGAGCCAGGCCGCGCGCGCGGCCGGGTCGGTTTCCGCCTCGGCACGCTCGAACGCCAGCAGCAGGTGCCGGCGCAGTTGCAGCGCGTCGTCCAGGGTCTTCAGCCCAGGCGCGTGCGCGGCCCAGTCGTCGTGGCCGAAATAGGCGTGGGTGGCGCCGGTGGCGACCAGCAGGTAGTCGTAGGCCAGCGCCTGGCCATCGGCCAGGCGCACTTGCCGCGCCTGCTTGTCGATGTCGACGACTTCCCCAAGGCGCACCTCGACGTTGTCCTGGTGGCGCAGGATCTGCCGCAGCGGCGCGGCGATGTCCGGCGCCGACAAGCCGGCGGTGGCGACCTGGTACAGCAGCGGCTGGAACAGGTGATGGTTGCGGCGGTCGATCAGGGTGATGCGCAGCGGCGTCCTGGCCAGGGCGCGGGTGGCCCACAAGCCGGCGAAGCCACCGCCGACCACGATCAGGTGCGGCACGCGTGTGTCGTTCATGCAGGACTCCAGGAGCGGGAGAAAGAGGAGAGCGTCCGGTATCGGCGCGGCGGTCGCCTCGCAGTCGCGCGCGCACCGATCCGCCGGAACGCGCGCTGCCGAAAAGGCGCTGCGCGCTCGTCGAGGGCCGGACCTGCATGTCCGTATAGTAGCGCGATGCCAAGCGCGGTCAGCGACATGGAGGACGCACGCTCATGCCAGCGACAGTGAAGCCGCGCGCATCGGCGCCGCCGCCGGCGCTGCTGCCGTCGCGCTGGCGCAGCCTGCTGTTCTGGGCCAAGACCCGTGCGCTGCAACTGCGCCGCGCGCTGCACGATCTGCGCGACGGTCCGCGCCGGCATCGCCGCGATGCCGGCCTGGCGATCGCCGACGGCAGCTGTGCCGAATCCGTCACCGCGCTGTGGCCCGACAGCGAGGAGACCGCGCCGCAGCTGGTGGCCGGCAAGATCCACAACCTGCGCCTGGCCGCGCGTGCGCTGCACGGCGTGGAGGTGCCGGCCGGGGCGACCTTCGGTTTCTGGCGCCAGCTCGGCCGCGCCACCCGCCGCCGCGGCTTCGTCGCCGGCCGCGAACTGCGCGAGGGCTGCCTGGTGCCGTCGATCGGCGGTGGCCTGTGCCAGGTGTCCAATGCGATCTACGACGCGGCGCTGCGACAGGGGTTGGAGATCGTCGAGCGGCATCGCCACACCCAGGTGATTGCCGGCTCCCTGGCCGAGCGCGACCGCGACGCGGTGGTGTTCTGGAACTACGTGGACCTGCGCCTGCGCGCCGCCGCGCCGTGGCGGCTGGAGGTGTGGCTGGACGGCGAAGCGCTGCACGTGCGCATCCGTGGCGGTGCCGTGGCGCCGGTGGCGTTGCCGTTGTCGCCGCTGCAGCGACCCACCGCGCCGGCCGGTGTCGACGCCGCCAACGACTGCACCCGCTGCGGCCGCAGCG
The DNA here is from genome assembly GCF_000364645.1 of Xanthomonas sp. SHU 308. NCBI lineage: Bacteria > Pseudomonadati > Pseudomonadota > Gammaproteobacteria > Lysobacterales > Lysobacteraceae > Xanthomonas > Xanthomonas sp. SHU 308. The sequence goes on from NZ_AQOK01000346.1 coordinate 1,939, forward strand.
CCTGCCATCGCCATGTGCCAGCGGTGCCCGATGGGCTGCACCGCACCTGGCTGGTCGACGAGGACTGGCCGGAATTCGCCGAAGACCGCCGACGCCGGCAGCAACCCGGCGACCGCGTGCTGGCGCTGCCGCGGACCAGCGTCGCGGCCTTGCGCGCGGCGCTGCTGCGGCGCTGGTGGTTGTGGCGCGGCATGCCGTTGCCGCAGGCGCGCCAGCGCGCGCAGCGCATCCGCCTGCAGGCGCTGCGGCGGCGCCTGGGCGCGCGCGATGTCGACCTGGTGGTGCCGCAGAGCCTGTTGCCGGAGCTGTGGCTGGCCGGCGAGTTGCAGGGCCGGCGCTGGGACGTGTACATGACCGCCTTGCCGATGCATCTGCTGCAGGCGCGCCTGGACGTGGCCGCGCAGCGGCATCCGCACAGTCCCACCCTGCGCGATTTCCGCGCCGATCCGGCGCTGGTCGCCGCCGAGCGTGCGGCACTGGCGCAGACGCGGCACTGGATCACGCCGCATCGCGAACTGCTGGCGCTGGCCGGCAGCCGCGGCCTCGCGCTGGCATGGCAACGGCCGGCGCTCCCGGCAGCCGCGCCGGAGCATGCGGCCATCATGGTGGACGCCGTACCGCGGGTACTGCTGGCGGCCTCGGCGCTGGCGCGCAAGGGCGCCTACGAACTGCGTGAGGCGGTGCGTGATTTGCCGCTGGTGTTGCTGCTGCCGCCCGGTGCGCAGGAGACGCCGGACTTCTGGAACGGCATCGCGGTGCAGCGGGTCGCGTCGATGGCCGAAGGCGTGCACGCTGCTTGCCTGGTGCTGCTGCCGGCGTGGATCGAACAACAGCCGCGCGGCCTGTTGCTGGCCATGGCGCTGGGCAAACCGGTGATCGCCACCGCCGCCTGCGGCCTGTCCGCGGACGCTGGCGCGTGGCGCTGCGTGGAGGCCGGCGACAGCGCCGCGCTGCGCGCGCAGGTGATCGACGCCTTGGGTCTGGCGGGCTGAGCAACGCACGAGGTGTCACGGCCGCTGGCGCGTTGCCCGCCTGCCTCGCTACGCGTCAAGCGGATGCGCTGTTCCTCTAGAGCGGCTCCGGGGGGAATACGGGTGGTGTCGCGATACGCGCCATTGCCTCATGCCTCGTAACAGCGGCTTCAACCGCGACGAAGCACTCCCGGTAACGCCTCATCGCGGCTGAAGCCGCTTCTACGGCATTGGACAGCGCGTCGGTTCTGCCGAGCTGCCACCACTCGCCGTGTCAGTACAGATCCTGCGGATCCACATCCAGCGACCAGCGCACCCGCCGTGCCTGCGGCAGCGCGTGGATCGCCGGCACCGCCGCGTCCAGCAACGCGTGCAGCGCGCGCCGCGTGTTGGCCGACAGCAGCAACTGGGTGCGCTGGAAACCGGCGCGGCGCGGCATCGGCGCCGGCATCGGGCCGAAGCGCTGCACCTCGTCCTGCACCGGCAGCAGCGCGCGTACCGCGGCGAGGAAGGCGTTGGCGTGCTCGACCTGCTTGGCCTCGGCGCGCAGCAGCGCCAGGTGCGCGAACGGCGGGAAGCCGGCGGCCTCGCGTTGCTCCAGTTCCGCGGCGGCGAAGGCGTGGTAGCCGCCGTGCACCAGGGTCTGCAGCAGCGGATGCGCGGGGTGGTGGGTCTGCAGCCAGACCTCGCCCGGGCGCGCGGCGCGGCCAGCGCGCCCGGCGACCTGGATCAGCTGCTGCGCCAGCTTCTCGCTGGCGCGGAAATCGGCCGAGAACAGGCCTTCGTCGATGCCCACCACCACCACCCGGCTCAATTGCGGCAGGTCGTGGCCCTTGGCCAGGATCTGGGTGCCGACCAGGATGCCGGGCGCAGTGCCGAGCGTGGCCAACTGCGTCTCCAGCGCATCGCGGCGCTGGGTGGTGCTGCGGTCGATGCGCAGCACCGGCACGTCCGGGAAGGCCTGCACCAGGCGCTCCTCCAGGCGTTCGGTGCCGATGCCCTGCGGCTGCAGGGCCAGGCTGCCGCAGTCCGGGCAGGCCAGCGGCGCCGGCTGGCGCGCGCCGCAGTGGTGGCATTGCAGGCGCCGGCCGCCGGCGTGCACGGTCATCGGCGTGGCGTGCAGCGGGGTGCTGCAGCGCTGGCACGGCGCGGTCCAGCCGCAGTCGTGGCACAGCAGCACCGGCGCATAGCCGCGGCGGTTCTTGAACACCAGCACCTGGCCGCCGTCGGCCAGTGCCGTGCCGATCCCGGCCAGCACCTCCGGCGACAGCCCGTCCTGCAGCGGGCGCTTGCGCACGTCGAGCACGCGCACCGTCGGCGGCTTGGCGTCGCCGGCGCGGCGGGTCAGGCGCAGGTGTGCGTAGCGGCCGCCGGTGGCGTTGTGCAGGCTCTCCAGCGACGGCGTGGCGCTGCCCAGCAGCACCGGCACGTCCAGCGCCTTGCCGCGCACCAAAGCGAAATCGCGGGCGTGGTAGCGGATGCCGTCCTGCTGCTTGTAGCTGCCGTCGTGTTCCTCGTCGACCACGATCAATCCTGCCCGCGGCAGCGGCACGAATATCGCCGAGCGGGTGCCGACCACCACCCGCGCCTCGCCGCGCCAGGCGGCGGCCCAGACCCGGGCGCGTTCGTTGTCGTTGAGCCCGGAATGCAGCGCGTGCACCGGCACCCCCAGCCGGGCGCGGAAGCGGGCCAGGGTCTGCGGGGTCAGGCCGATCTCCGGCACCAGCACCAGCGCCTGGCGCCCGCGCGCCAGACAGGCGGCGATCGCCTGCAGGTAGACCTCGGTCTTGCCGCTGCCGGTCACACCGTCGAGCAGGAACGGGGCAAACCCGGCGGCGGCGACCACCGCGTCGATGGCCGCCTGCTGCTCGGCGTTGGGCACCGGCCCTGGCTGTGGCTGCGGCGCCGCGGCGCTGGCCGGCACCGCGATGCGCTCGGCGT
>NZ_AQOK01000347.1:0-17049 GCF_000364645.1 Xanthomonas sp. SHU 308
CGGCGTGGGTCGGCGCCGCGGCGGCCGATGCCGGCGTCTGCGCGGCCTCCAGCGCAGCGTATTCGCGGGCGATGCGCTCCGGTGCCAGCGTCTGCAGCAGCGCCACCTGCGCCGCACGCGCGGCGGCGGCGCGATGATCGGCGAGATTGACGATGCGGCCCTGGCGCGGGCCGTCGATCGCCGCATGCGGTGCATCGACGAAGCTGCTCAGGCCTTCCGACAGCCAGTGGTAGCGGCGTGCCTGCTTGCGCGCGCCGTGCATGCCCTGCTGCACCACCACCCAGCGCCCGTCGTCGCTGACGATGAAGCCGTGCAGGTACAGGTCGAAGCCGTCCTGCACCGCGGCGCTGTCGACCTTGGCCACCAGGCGGCTGACCCGCGCCAGTTCCGCGCCGTCCAGGCCGGTGCGCTCGCCCACCGCCTGCAGCTCGTCCGGCGTGGCCCGCGAATGCCGCCCACGGCCGCCGCACACGTGGATGCCCAGTTCGCCGGACAGCGGCGCCAGGCCGCGCTTGAGCGCGCCCAGCACGCTGGTGGTGATGCCGGAGGAATGCCAGTCCATGCCCATCACCGCCCCCAGCGACTGGAACCAGAACGGATGCGCCAGGCGCCGCAGCAATTCGTCGCGGCCATAGCTGTGCACGATGGCCTGGCACATCACCGCGCCGAGCCGGGTCATGCGCGCGCCCAGCCAGTGCGGCACGCGACCGCCATGCAGGGGCAGATCGGCGCTGCCGGAACGTCGGCTCATGGGGGCTCCGAGAAACGGGGTGCGCCAGGGTAGCCAGTGCGGGTCTCAGCGCGCGAGTCTGGAGGCGAGCGCAGGCTGAGTGATTCAGTGCGGCCGCACGCGCGAAAGCACCCAGGGCGCTGCATGAATCGGCCCTGCTCGTTGCGTGTCCCGCAGGGCATGCCTTTCGACGACGCCGGCGTGCAACTGGATCCAGAAGGAAGTCAGCGCCGCCCTCACGGGGGCAAGCACCTCCGCGCAGACGCGCCTGCCTTCGAGGCTTCAGCCCTGACAGGAGGCGTTACGGCTGGCGTCCCGATCCAGGCGAACGCATCGCGCGGCATCCGGCCGATACGAGAGACGCGGCAGCGGATCGACGACGTTGCTGCGACGACGTAGGCTGCGCGACGCTGCATCCCGTTCCTTGCGCTGCCTTGCAGCTCACCTGGCCGCGCCGGGGGCGTGACATCCTGTCGTGCTTCGACACCGATGCGATCGATGTCTACCAGGTGGATCGCCCTGCGATTGCGCAGTTCGCCATGGACCACCAGCGCTTCGGCGGCGAGTTCAGCTACCACCGGATGAGCTGGATCAAGCCGAATTTCCTGTGGATGATGTCCCGCGCCGGTTGGGCGCAGAAGCAAGGGCAGGCGCGTGGCGATCCGGCTGCCACGCGCCTGCTGCCACTACGCAGGCACTGCCGGCACGGCATCATGCACACGGCGCACGACACGCGCCGGGCATAATGCGCCTCAGGTCGACTGTCGCCACACGCCCGATGTCCTACGCCACCCTCCGCACGCTGCTCGCCTCCTGGGGCGAACTGCGTCCGCAACCTGCATCCGACTGGCAGGGCACGCTGCCGCTGCCACAGGTGCTCGCCGACTTCTATGCGCAGGTGGGGCCATGGGGCGACATCCGCGACGCCACGGCCGGCCCGACCGGCCTGTCGCTGCAACTCGGCGGCAACCCGCTCGACATTCCGCCGTTGTCCAAGCTGTGGGCGCTGCAGGCCGGCTACCGCTGGAACGCGATCGACGGCAAGCCCATTGCCGCCTGGCGCGACCACTGGCTGGTGATCGCGGACCAGGGCGCGGACCCTGTCATCCTCGACACCGCCAACGGCGGCGTGCTGTTCGCGTTCCACGGGGCCGGCGCATGGCGCCCCCGACCGCTGGCCGCCAGCCTGGAGATCGCATTCGGTGGTCTGGCGACCATGGCCAACACCATGGCCGAACTCGGCGATGCCGCATTCGACGACAGCGCCGCGCTGTGCGCCACTGCCCGCAACGCGGTCGCCGCGTCGCTGGCCGCCTATCTGGGCAGCGACGTCGAGGCCGCGCGCTTTCTGGAAACGCTGGATTGGTAGCGGGCTGAGCAAGCAAGGCGCGGCTGCGCCAAGCGCGACGTCTACGCCCAGATTGGCGACGGCATCGCCCCTGCCGGTCGCCCCACCGCGATCACGCGGCTACATGGTGATGTTCCAGTGAGCGCGCCTGCCGACCCACGGTTATCGTGCACCGCATCACAACTTCTCGCTCCCGATGAGGTAGCGTGACCATCGGGGTCCAAACAGGGGATTTGCCGATGACGTTTCGTACCACGCGGCGCGGGCTGTTGCTCGGCGCCGGTTCGTTCGCGTTGCTGTCGCACGTGCCGATGGGCCTGGCCTTGCCGCGCACGCCAGCGAAGACGCCGGCCTTCATCGATGCGCTGATCGCGCGGATGACGCCGGAAGAGAAGGCCGGGCAGCTGACCCTGTTCGGTTCGGCGCAGCAGACCGATGCGGCGGCCGCCGCCAATCCGGTCAACGTGCGCCCCACCGCCGAGGGCCAGTTGGCCGCGGCGCGCGCCGGACGCCTGACCGGCATCTTCAACGGCTCCAACGTGCGCTGGCACCAGCAACTGCAGCAGGCCGCGCTGGAGAGCCGGCTGAAGATCCCGATGCTGTTCGCCGCCGATGTGATCCACGGCTTCACCACCGTGTTCCCGGTGCCGCTGGGCGAAGCCGCCAGCTTCGAGCCGGAGCTGGCGCAACGCACCGCGCGGGCCGCCGCACTGGAAGCCAGCGCGGTCGGCATCGACTGGACCTTCGCGCCGATGGTCGACATCGCCCGCGATGCGCGCTGGGGCCGCGGCGTGGAAGGCAGCGGCGAGGACGTGCTGCTGGGCCGGCGTTTCGCCGAGGCCCGCGTGCGCGGCTTCCAGGGCGAGGGCATCGACCATGCCGATGCGCTGGCCGCCTGCGCCAAGCACTTCGCCGCCTACGGCGCGGCCGAGGCCGGCCTGGACTACAACACCGTCGACATCTCCGAGCGAACCCTCCGCGAGGTGTATTTCCCGCCGTTCCAGGCCGCCTTCGGCGCCGGCGCGGTGACCACCATGGCCTCCTTCAACGAGCTGTCCGGCGTGCCCGCCACCGCCAACACCTGGCTGCTGAGCCAGGTGCTGCGCGGCGAGTGGAACTACAGCGGCCTGGTCGTCTCCGACTACACCGGCGACCTGGAACTGGTCGCGCACGGCTACGCCCGCGATGCGCGCGACGCGGCGCGGCTGGCGTTCCTGGCCGGCGTGGACATCAGCATGCAGAGCGGGCTGTACCTGCAGCACCTGCCTGGCCTGGTCGCCGACGGTGCGGTGCCGATGGCGCGGCTGGACGACGCGGTGCGCCGCGTGCTGCGCTTCAAGGCCGCGCTGGGCCTGTTCGACGACCCGTTCCTGCGCATCGTGCCCGAGCGCGCGCAGGCGCGGCAGCGGCGCCCGGAGACGCTGGCACTGGCACACGAGGCCGCACGTAAATCGGTGGTGCTGCTCAAGAACGAGGGCGAACTGCTGCCGCTCAAGCGCCAGGGCCAGCGCATCGCGCTGATCGGGCCGATGGCCAGCAACTGGGTGGAGAGCGCCGGACCGTGGACGCTGTTCGGCGGCGACGACAGCGGCAACGACCTGGCCACGGCCCTGCGCGCGCAATTGGCCGATCCGGCCACGTTGCAGGTGGTGGAAGGCTGCGCGTTCGAACACGCACTGCCGGGCGGCGTGCAGGCGGCGGTGGCCGCGGCGACCGCGGCCGACGTGGCGATCCTGGCGATCGGCGAACCGCTGCGCTACTCCGGCGAAGCGCAGTCGCGCACCGACATCAGCATCCCCGGCGCGCAGCAGTCGCTGCTGGCCGCCGTGGCGGCCACCGGCACGCCGGTGGTGGTGGTGCTCAGCAATGGCCGTGCGCTGGTGCTCGACGGCGCGGTACTGGACGCGCCGGCGATCCTGGTCAGCTGGTTCCTCGGCTCGGCCTCCGGCCCGGCGCTGGCCGACATCCTGCTCGGCGTGCACGGCCCCTCCGGGCGCCTGCCGGTGAGCTTCCCGCACGAATCCGGGCAGTCGCCGTACTACTACGCGCACAAGCCCACCGGTCGCCCGGATCCGCGCCCGAACGCGCTGACGCCGTTCACCACCCACTACCGCACGATCTCCAACACCGCGCTGTTCCCGTTCGGCCACGGCCTGACCTATGGCCGCATCGAATACGGCGAACTGACCTTGAGCACGTCGCGGCTGGCCGCCGGCGGCACGCTGAAGATCGCCGCACGCATCCACAACCGCGGCCACCGCGACGCCGAGGAAGTGGTGCAACTGTACGTCCGCGACCGCAGCGCCAGCATCACCCGCCCGGTGCGCGAACTGAAGGATTTCCGCAAGGTCGCGGTGCCGGCCGGCGGCAGCGCCAGCGTGGACTTCGTGCTGCGCCGCGAGGATCTGCTGTTCGTGGGCCAGGCGCTCAAGCCGACGGTGGAACCGGGCCAGTTCGATCTGTGGGTCGCGCCCTCGGCGCAGGCACCGGGGCTGACGGCCAGCTTCGAACTGCTGGGCTGATCGCAGCCTCGGCAACCGCTGGCGGTGGCGGCCACGCGGTCGCCACCGTGGCCCGCGCGTGGCCAACGTGGGCGGCGTTTCACGTCGGCGGCACTGCGGGCTGTCGCGTCACGATGCGCGACGCGGCGTGAGACTTCATTGTGGGAGCGGCTGCAGGCGGTTTTGAGACTACACGGAGCCGTTCCCGCAGAGCCGTGCGGAGCCTTACCCGGGTGCACTGTGGGAGGGACTTCAGTCCCGACGCTTTGCAGGGTCTGGCGGTGGCGGCCACGCGGTCGCCACCATGGCCGGCGCGTGGCCGACGTGGGCGGCGTTTCACGTCGGCGGCACTGAGGGCTGCCGCGTCACGATGCGCGATGCGCGATGCGGCATGAGACCTCATCGCGGGAGCGGCTCCAGGCGGTTTTGAGACTACACGGAGCCCTTCCCGCAGAGCCGTGCGGAGCCTTACCCGGGTGCACTGTGGGAGGGACTTCAGTCCCGACGCTTTGCAGGGTCAGGCACCCGGCAGGCTTCGCTCGCTGCGACTGCAGCATCGTGCATTCCGGCATGCCCTCGCCGTGTCGGAACTGACGAAGACCACGCGCCGCGACGCGCGCGCCTACCCCGCCAATTCCGCAGCCAGGAAAGGCGCCGTTCGGCTGCCTGCATGCGTCGCCACCACGCCCGGCACGCCCGCCGCCACGACCTTGCCGCCCGCCCCGCCCGCGCCTGGCCCCATGTCGATGATCCAGTCGCTGGCCGCGGCCACGCGCATGTCGTGCTCCACCGCCACCACGGTGTTGCCCGCCTCCACCAGCCCGTGCAATTGCCGCAGCAGCGTGTCCACGTCGGCCGGATGCAGGCCGGTGGTGGGTTCGTCCAGCACGTACACGGTGCCGCGGCGCTGTGCGCGCTGCAGCTCGCTGGCCAGCTTGATCCGCTGCGCCTCGCCGCCGGACAGTTCGGTGGCCGGCTGGCCCAGGCGCAGATAGCCCAGGCCCACCTCCATCAGCACCTGCAGCGGCCGCGCGATCGCCGCATCGTCGGCAAAGAACTCCAGCGCCTGCGCCACGGTCATGCGCAGCACCTGTGCGATGTTCTGGCCGTGCAATTCGATCTCCAGCGTCTTGGCGTTGTAGCGCGCACCATGGCAGGTGGGGCACGGCGCATACACGCTGGGCATGAACAGCAGTTCCACGCTCACCGCACCCTCGCCTTCGCAGGTCTCGCAGCGGCCCTTGGCGACGTTGAACGAAAAACGCCCGGCGTCGTACTTGCGCTTGCGCGCTGCCGGCGTGGCCGCGAAGCGCTTGCGCACATGGTCGAACAGGCCGGTGTAGGTCGCCAGGTTGGAGCGCGGCGTGCGCCCGATCGGCGCCTGGTCCACCTGCACCAGCCGCCGCACGTGTTCCAGGCCGCCGGCAATGTAGCCATCGGTGGCGACACGCGCACCGCGCTCCAGCGGATCCAGTTCCTCCTCCGCCTCGGCCGGCGCCTGCCCCAGTTGCGTGCCCAGCAACTCCACCAGCGCCTGGCTGACCAGCGAGGACTTGCCCGAGCCGGACACGCCGGTGACCGTGGTGAACACGCCCAGCGGGATGTCCACGTCCAGCGCGACCACGTTGTTGCGGCTGACCTCGCGCAACTGCAGCCAGGTCTCCGGCGAGCGCGGCGCATGGGCAGCGGCGTGCGGTTCGGCGAACAGGTAGCGGCGCGTGGACGAGGCCTGCACCTGCGCCAATCCCACCGGCGGACCGCTGTACAGCACCTGCCCGCCGTGCTCGCCGGCACCGGGGCCGACATCGACGATCCAGTCGGCATGGCGGATCACGTCGATTTCGTGCTCGACCACGAACAACGAATTGCCCGCGCCCTTGAGCTGGTCCAGCGCGCCCAGCAACGCCTGCGTGTCGGCCGGATGCAGGCCCGCCGACGGCTCGTCCATCACATAGACCACGCCGAACAGCTGCGAGCGGATCTGCGTGGCCAGGCGCAGCCGCTGCAGTTCGCCGGGCGACAGCGTCGGCGTGCTGCGCTCCAGGGTCAGATAACCCAGCCCCAGCGCCTCCACCACCTGGATCCGCGCCAGCAGGTCCTGGGCGATGCGCTGCGCGGCCAGCGCCTGCTCCGGATGCCGCGATCGGCCCTGCATGCGGCCTTCCGCCGCGGGACGCAGCAGGTCGGCCACCTCGCCGAGCGGGCGCTGCGACAGTGCGCCGATGTCCAGCCCGGCGAAGGTCACCGACAGCGCCTCGCGGCGCAGCCGCTTGCCGTCGCAGCTGGGGCACGCGGTGCTGATCAGGTACTGCGCCACACGCTTCTTGATCAGCGCGCTCTGCGTGGTGGCGAAGGTGTGCAGCACGTAGCGGCGCGCGCTGCTGAAGGTGCCCATGTACGCCGGCTCCTGCTTGCGCTTGAGCGCGCGCTGGGTCTCGGCCAGGGTGAAGCCGGGATACACCGGCACGGTCGGTTGCTCGTCGGTGTACAGGATCCAGTCGCGGGTCTTCTTTGGCAGCTTCGCCCATGGCACGTCGACGTCGTGGCCGAGCGTGGTGAGGATGTCGCGCAGGTTCTGCCCGTGCCAGGCCGGCGGCCACGCCGCCACCGCGCGTTCGCGGATGCTCAGCGAACGGTCCGGCACCATCGACGCCTCGGTGGCGTCGTAGATGCGGCCCAGCCCGTGGCAGGTGGGGCAGGCACCGGCCGGCGTGTTCGGCGAGAAGCCGTCGGCATGGATGATGTCCTGCCCCGGCGGATACGTGCCGGCGCGCGAATACAGCATGCGCAGCGAATTGGAGATGGTGGTGACGCTGCCGACCGACGAGCGCGTGCTCGGCGCGCCGCGATGCTGCTGCAGCGCCACCGCCGGCGGCAGGCCGTCGATGGCGTCGACGTCGGCGACGCCGGCCTGGTCGATCAGGCGCCGCGCATACGGCGAGATCGAATCCAGATAGCGCCGCTGCGCCTCGGCGAACAGCGTGCCGAACGCCAGCGACGACTTGCCGGAGCCAGACACGCCGGTGAATACCACCAGTGCATCGCGCGGCAGCTCCAAGTCCACATCCTTGAGGTTGTGCTCGCGCGCGCCACGGACGCGCACGAAGCCGGAAGCGGCGAAAGCGGGAGGCGTGGACATGGGCAGGACCGGCAACGCAAAGGAGCGCGCAAGCTTAGCCGGTCGGCTGCCATGGGCGTGTCGCGGTGGCTGTGCGGCGGCGTGTTCGGTCACGTAGCGGCCCGCAGCGACCGGTGAGGCGGAGATCAACCCACCACGGGCGCCACCAGCGTGTCGGCATCCTCGGCGCGCGACGCCAGCGCCTGCATCCGCGTCACCGCACTGGCGAAGGCGCGCAGCACCGCCACACCGCGTTCGGCGTAGATCGCATGCAGCGCCTGGTAGTACCACAGCGTGCCGTCGCGGCCGGCGGTGAAGCGCTCGAACACTGCCGCACCGACCTCGGGGTCTTCCAGGTCGGCGACGATGCTGCGCGCGTTGTAGAGCTTGTCGCAGGCCGACACCAACAGCACCGAATCCGGGGCCTGCGCCAGATGCGCCAGATACGCCTGCTTGCGGATGCGCCAGTCGCGGCGCTTGGCCGGCACGTCCGCGGGCACCGCCTTGCGCTCGGCCGTGGCGTCGGTACACGCCATCACCATGTCCGCCACCGCCTGGCCGAACTGCGCGCGGATCACGCCCTCATGGCCGGCGCCGCAATCCTCCACCACGTCGTGCAGCAGCGCCGCGATCGCCTGGTCCTCGTCGCCGCCGGCCTCCAGCACCAGCGTCGACACGCCCAGCACGTGGCTCAGATACGGCACCGTGCCGCCCTTGCGGAACTGGCCGGCGTGGGCGATGCGCGCGTAGTCCACGGCGCGCGCGTAACGTTCGGTGAGAGCGGTCATGCGGCGATCCTGACGGAACAGTCCGGCATTATCGCCAAACTTGTCGGCGTGAGCGCGTGGAGACGCGGGTGGACGTGGCTGCTGTTCAAGCCGCGTGTGGCGTCCCATTGCATGCGTGATGGGCCGACAGCCCGCACGGACGCGGGCTGCCGCGCAGCCCTGCCCTGGTCCAAGCGCGTTCCCCGCTTACACTTCCCTGTTCACGCACCACCGCAGCGCTCGCACGCATGAACGTCCGTCATCTCGACCAGCACGCCCCGGAACTGCCGCAGATCGCCGCCTGGTACCACGCGGCCTGGGGTCGCGAGGCCGGCTTCTCGCTGGACGACGAACTGCGCCAGCTCCAGCGCGCCCCGAATGCGCACGGCCTGCCGCGCGTGCTGGCGGCCTTCGACGGCCCTGAACTGATCGCCGTGGTGCAGTTGAAAGACCGGGAAATGGACGCCTTCCCGCAACACCCGTACTGGTTGGGCGGCATGTACGTCGCCGATGCCTATCGCGGGCGCGGCATCGCCGGTCGCCTGCTCGCCCATGCCCTGGCAGACGCCGCGGACCTGGGCCTGGACGCCCTGTACCTGCAGACCGAGCACTTGGACGGCGGCCTGTACGCCCGCCACGGCTGGCAGCCCGTGCAGGAAGCCGATTCCTACGGCAGCCGCGTGCTGCTGATGGTCCGCCCGGTCGGCTGAGCGGGTGCCCAGGGGGCCGCGCCTGCACATTACTTTTCCCCCGCGCCGCGTTAACGTGGCGCTTGGAAAGATAGGGCGTCAGCCACCAACCGACCGCTCGATCGACAGACACGCATGAACGCAGCGCCGAGGATGCAACCCACCATGATCACCGACACCGCCCACGCCGTGGACGACACCGCCACCGACAGCGCCCCGACCCCACCCGCGCGCCGTGCCGCCATCTCCGGCCGCGCCGCCGCGCACAGCGTGTACCGCTCGCCGCTGTCCGCCGACGACGCCAGCAGCGACGCGCTGCGCCTGCGCGAACAACGCGCCAAGCGCGCGGCACAGGTCGCCGCCGTCGGCACCGTCGCCGCCCTGGCTGCCGTGGCCCTGATCGCCTGGCGTCGCGCACGGCGCTGACCGCGCAACAGCCCAAGACGCATCCGGCATCATGCGCCGAGCAGGAAGCTCGCCACCGCCCACGCAAGGAACGTCCTCATGACGCCATGGCACCGCATCGCCCAATTCGCCGGCCTGGCGCTGGTCGCCAGCGCCTGCAGCATGCCTGCCGCCGCCCGCAAGACGCCCATGGCCTCCGCGGTACTAAGCGTCCCGGCCGACCTGCCCAACCAGCGCCTGTTCGACTGCGCCGAATCCAGCATCGCCATCTTGTCGGAGACCAGCAGTTCCTGGCCCATGGTCACACGCGAAGATCCGGCCAAGGGCATCCTGGAATCGGGCGACTTCCCCGAAACCAACCGCAGCGGCTTTCGCCTGCGCCTGGAGCGTCCACCGGGCGCCAGCCAGGCCAAACTCGCCCTCAAGGGCGCTGGCGCCTATTTCGTCGACCTGGGCGTCGACAAGGCGATGCAGGATCTCAAGACCGCACTGGTTCGCTGCGTCGCCACGCAACCGCATTGAGCCCGAATAGGACACGGCGGTTCTGATCCCCGCGCCATCACAGCGACCAAGGAAGGACACGAACATGCCCACTTACGCCGTCGAAGCCCGCTCGCTCGGCGTCGTCGGCATCGCCGGCCACGCCTTCTGGGTGCTGCGCGATGAACACGGCAAGGCCGTGGCGGAACTGCATGGCCTGGCCACCGATCGCCAGACCGGCCAGGCCATCCCCATCGGCACCGACGCCACCCGGCACTCGCTGCGCGCCTGGCACTACCCGCACGATCCTGCCTACGCCCGCTCCATCGGCGAAAAGGTCGACAGCACCACCTACATCCGCGACGACCAACCGTCACGCACGGTGGCCACCGGCGACAAGCACGAGATCCTGGAGCGCTGGAATACCGCGGTGCGCGCCGTGCCGGAACTGAACGCGCAGGACCGCGACTATCCGAACTACGGCTTCAAGGTCTTCGGCGACACCGTCAACAGCAACTCCGCCTACCGCACCTTCGGCGAGCTGATGGACGTGCCGGTGCGGGGTTTCCCTGGACGCCTCGAACCGGGCATCGGCAACCGCATGCTGTCGCCGGAACGCACCGAGGAACTGCGGTATCACGCACCGGGCGAACAGAAACAACAACGCGCGCCAGCCCCCGCGGCCGATCCCACGCGCACCGACCATCCCGATCACACGCTGCTGCAGCAGATCCGCGACAAGGTCCAAGGCCTCAACGGACCTGGCCAGTTGAAACCGGCCGACAACGACCGCGTCAGCGCCAGCCTGTACGCCCTGGCGAAGCAACACCACTTCAGCAGCGTCGACTAGGTTGCGCTCAGCCAGCAGACCGCGACCGCCGCCGCTGGCGGAAACATCTTCATCGTGCAGGGGCTGCCAACGATCCGGCCAAGCAGCGTGCGCACATGTCAAAGGCGTGCCTCACCGCCGAGTACAAAGGCTAATCACGAGGCTGGATGCAACATCGACTCAGGATTCAGAAGTACGAACGATGCTGTATCCGTCTTTGCTGTAGAGACCATTGAGCCTTGAATCCAGCGCACACATGCGAACGGAGTAACCTAAAGCGAATAGGTGATGGAAGACTTTCCTGACATCCCCCAACTCGATCTGGTTTAGGCTTCGATTGGCGCCAGTACCCGGCTGTGCAACCCGAAAGGCCACTCTACCTGTATCGCGGCGCTTTACTCTTCAGGGGTACAGCCGGACGCCGTTAAGGTGCTCGAACCAGAAGCTCGTATCTATACGTTTCACGTGCATAGCAACTCCCTGAAGTAGGCCCCGGTTTCCAGCTAGCCGCCCAGCACAACAGGCGCTCCCAGCGAAAAAAGACCAAGTACGAAATCCGTCCTTACTCATCCCCAGCCAGGAACCAAACAGGCTTGAGCGGCAGACGCGCCCGTGCGACGTCGTCGAGCTGCGCATAGTGCTCCGTCCACAACCCAAGCAGCTTGCGCGCATCGATCAGGCTGATCCGCCGATGCGACTGCCGCGCCTCGTAGTCCGCATCCTTGGTGAAGCCGGACAGAGCTACGAACAGACCCACGTCGCCCTCGCCGAGGACGGCCATGAAGCTGCGCAGACCCATCACGTCGATGCGCGGAGAGTTGGCGTTGCGCTTGACCTGCACTTTGATGCGCGGCGGCCGAGTGCCGAGCGGGTCGTTGTAGGCGATGATGTCGGTGCCGCCGTCCTTGCCGGGCGGGGCGATCCAGGCGACGTGGTAGCCCATCGCCTTCAGCAGCGAGCCGACCAGTTCCTGGAAATCGTAAGGCGGCATCGCCGCCAGGTACGCCTCGATCTCGGTCCAGGCCATCTCCTCGGCTTCTTCCAGGGTGATGGTGGCCGAACCTTCGTCGAGTTCTTCCTCGCCCTCCTCGTCCTCGATCGGGTCGGGCTGGGCGCTCTTCCATTTGCGGTAGAGCTGGCCGACCGCGCGGGTGAACTGTTCGGGGTCGGGATAGATCTGCAAGGCGGCCTCGCCGTCGGGCGTCAGGGTCCAGATGCCTTTGTCCTTGACCAGCCAACCGGCCTTCACCGGCGCTACGGTGCTGAAGCGCACGATCTTCTCGAAACGGCGGCCGCCGGTCTGGTAGTCCCCGGCCTCGTACTCGGTCATCGTGACCTGCTTGGCCAGCACCTCCAGCGCGTCGCTGGCCCGCATCCCCTCCGGCTGCGCCCTGAGGATCTGGAACAGCATGCGGATCAGCTCGCCTTTGCGGCGCTTGGTGATGTTGGCCATCGGCTCTCCATGTCTGCGGTGTATTGGCGCGGGGCGCAGGTGCAATGATAGCTGCCTTCGCATCGCTCGAACTTCCAGCCAGGCTTCGCCGTACACGTGTGCCGTCGAAGCGGAAGCGTCTGCTGCACCCTCATGTCCCGAGGATCCGGACACAGATATGCGACAAGATCCTTAACTTTGCAGCTTCGTGTTGCAGTCGGGTACCGCACAGGCGCCTCTAGCGCTATGATCCGGCAAGCTTCGCCTCAGTGGCTGACCTTTACGCCTACTGACTCAATTCAACCCATGTATTGCGAGGATGCGATGGACCGCGGACTGCAAGAAGAAACGGTGGATCGGCTGCGGCGGACGGTGGAGAGGCTGGCGCGTTCCGCAGGCACACCAGACTGGGGATCCTCATTGGCCGAAGTTGCCAGGGAAGTCGCAGCTGCGTCATCTGCTGCGCTACCGAGTAGCGATCACCCATTGCATCAACGTGCTGTCACAGACCTTTCCACTCTTCAGGAGACGCTCTCCGAGGTCGTGGTCACCATGAGCGATCCGCAGCGCTTTCAGACGCTGCTCGCTTCGAAGGGGCAGATACCAGAAGTGATGCAGCAGCATCTTGCACTGATGGAGGCGCTGGATCGGGCGCTCGGCTGCATCGTGGGACTCATGCAATACGACGTCCACGACCGCTACCTGCTCGATTCAGAAGACGGCTTCATGATCTCAAGCGGCAGCATGAGCTATGGACGCAGCCGCTTTAGAGGTCGAGCGCGCTAGCCGTTCGCCACGCCCTGTCAACACCAAACACAAGGATTGCCCATCCTGGGCAGTGAGCTCGGGCCATGAACCCGATGCTATCGCCGCGTTGTAGCGATACAAGGAGACGTAATCGTGACATCGAGAATGCGTGCATTATTTCCTATTGGCGCCCTGCTCATAGCAGGTTTCGCCATGCCAGTGCCATCCCACGGGACGAATGTCGAGTCCAAGACGTTTCCCGAGCCAGCGCTCCTGGACAAGGCAACTCAATTTTCCGATCAGTTGGTGCGAGAGCGACCTGAACTTCAGCTCCTTCTCAACAAGCTCGGCCTGCGATACCTGCATCAGCTCGACCCTGATACGGTCTACCAGCTCAATACGCGTACAGGCGAGCTGACACGATTGAGCCGCGCACAAGCCGCGTCAGGGAAGGACGCCAGCCCAGCGGGAATCTTTTGGGGATTCGGCACTCCCGCAGTGCGCATCTCCGGTGGAACCAGCATCAATGGCGAGGCCAGCACCACCGTGACTTGCCCGTTTTCGGCCCAGACCGCGGAAGTCAGTGGCTTTATGGCCTCCACCGTCTCCCGCGACCCAGTGGCGGGCGTACGCAACGGCACGCTCGTCATCGACAATGCCCTGGACAGCAAGGCGCAGGTGAATTTCAGCATCCTGCGCTTGGCCGGCGGTGCACGCAATTCTGCCAACCGCACCACCCTGGAGTCCGTCCACACCGGCAGTTGCGGCGATGAAGTCCGAGTCAACACCCTGGTGACCACATGGCCGCCAAATCGCGTAGAACTGGCGATCGACGATACGGGGTCCATGGACACGCAACTCAGCGGCGTTAAGTCGGCGCTCGCCAGCTTTGTGGAGAACAACAATAGCGGTGAGCAACAGCGCGCCACGTCGTATGAGTTGATCAGCTTCAAGGATGCGCCGACGCTACGGCTCCCCAATACCGAAGATACTGCCGCTGTGATCAATGCCGTGCAAGGACTCACCGCGAGCGGCGGAGACGACTGCCCAGAAGACTCGTTGGGTGCGGTCTCCCTTGCGCTTTCGCGTCTCGGAGAGGATGAGGACTCCGAAGGATCAGTGATTCTGGCTACGGATGCTTCGCCGCACTCCGGCGACGTCGATGGCTTGATTGCCCAAGCCCGCGCCAATGGAACACGTGTACATGTGTTGCTGTCGGGTGATTGCGTGGCCAGCGCGACCGGACGAACTCGGGCTGCAAACGGAAATAGCAACGAGTCCATTGCGGCAACCCCATCCTCCCGCGACGTATTCTCGCGGCTTGCGCAAGAAACCGGCGGTTTGTACTTCTATGCACCAAACGCCACCTCTGAGGTTTACGCAGATCTTCTTGGAGAGATCTTCCAAAGTGTGACGGAGGGAATTACCACGCTTGAACCAGCCGTACCACTGACCGGCTTGGAAGGCGCAGCGGGCAGCGACAGCTTGTTCCGCGTGGAAGTTCCGATCGGCACAAGCAACTTGCGTGTATTGAGCTACGGCGGCACTGGCAATGTGTCGCTCTACATGAAGCGCGGAAAGATCCCCACTGTCACGGACCATGACATGTTTTCTACACGTCCTGGCAACAACGAGACACTGAACCTCGCTGCGCCTGTCGCTGGCACCTACTACATCAGGCTGAGAGGAGAATCGGCGTATACCCGCGTTTCACTGCAAGCCAGAGTGACCAAATAGAGCGTCCTTTCTCATCAAAAGGAGAAGGTGCAATGGGCCTTCTCCACTTATTACCACGAGACTGCATCCTCTTCCCTGCGTGACGCACACACCGATGCCGAAGGTCCGCGCACCACGAAACGGAGCCATACAAGGTTGTATGAAGAAGCGCGGCCAAGTGCTTACAAGCTACTGCTGCAGTAGCAACGTCCTTATCGAACTCCATTAGCCAGTGCATCTTCAGAACACGCGGCCGGCTTGAGATCGAGCAGAAGCAGGCCACGTCTCCTTGGCCGGTAGCAGGCAGGCCCACCACAACAGGATCTGCGCCCGGCTGCGCGTTGCGAATCACGCCGCCCCCTGCCCCACCAGAAACACCACTCCATCGCCCCCACCCTCGGTCTGCCGCAGCAGCCCCTCCGCCTCCAGTGTGTCCAGCGACACATCGGCGCCGAGATCGGCCGCCACACCGTCCAACGTCAACCCCACCCAACGGTCGCGGCCAGCATGCTTGGCGCGGTACAGGGCGGCGTCGGCAATGCGCAGGCTCAGTGGCCAGTCCCCGCCGGGATGTGCGGGGAACAGGCTCACGCCCATCGACACGGTGAGGGCAATGCGGCCGGTCGGGCGTACCAGCGGGTCGGCCTGCAGGCGCTCGCGCAGGCAGCGTAACAGTCGCGCAGCGTCGGCAAGGTTGCCGCCGGGGCAGATCCACAGGAACTCTTCGCCGCCCCAGCGGGCGATGATGTCCGAGCTGCGCGCACACTCGCGCAGCAGATCGCCCAGTCGTATCAGGGCGTGGTCGCCGCCTTCGTGGCCGTGCAGGTCGTTGACGCGTTTGAAGTGGTCGATGTCCAGCAGGGCGATCAGCAGCGGCTCCTGCGTGCGCTCGGGCGTCGCTGCAGCCTCGCGCGCCTGCAGCCAGGCGGTGACGTAGCGGCGATTGCGCAGGCCGGTGAGGGCGTCTTCCTCGCTCTGGCGACGGATGGTGGCGGCGAGCTGTTCCAGTTCGCGGTGCTGCGCCTGGATCTCCTCGTTCTTGCGCGCCAGTTCCGCGTTGATGCGCCGACGCGCGCGGCCTTCGCGCACCTTGAGCAGGAAAAAGCCGGCCAGCGCCAGGAGTGCGGCGAGTAGACCGTAGAGCACGCTGCGCTGGCGCTGCGCGCGCGCCTGCAGTTGCGCATACGCCGCCTGTTCGGCGGCACGGGTGCGGGCAAGTGCAGCCAGTTCGCTGTTCTTGCGCGCCAGGTCCACCGCCGATTCGAGCTCGGCGATCCGGGTCTTGGATTCGACGTTCACCGCCTTGTCGTTGACCTCCTTGTACTCGCGCATGAGGGCAAGTGCCTCGCGGTCGCGGCCGAGTGCGTCGAGGTTGTCGATCATGCGCGGGTATAGTTCCAGCCGCCGGGGGACGTTGTCCCACTGCGTGAACATCTGCCGCGCGCGCTCGAACGCGGCGGCCGCGGCGTCGCGTTGGCCGAGATCGGCCAGAACGTTGCCGAGCGTGGAATAGACGATGCCTCCCTCGCCATGGTCGCCACCTGGCGCCGCCCCCTCCAGCATCGCGGCCGCTTCGCGCAACAAGGGCAACGCCTCCCGCGGGCGATGCTGCAGCGCGAGCACGTTGCCCAGGTTGTTCAGCAATCCGATCAGCGACGTCTTGCCATCGGCACGTCCCGCCGCCAACGCCTGCCGGTAGATCGCTTCGGCGCGCTGCAGTTCGTTTGCGCCCTGATAGGCCGTGCCCAGGTTGTTGAGTATGTCCGCGCGCGTCAGGTCCTTGTACGGCATCGCATCGTAGGCAGCGAGCGCACGCTGGCCGTAGGCGATCGCCTTTTTCCATTCGTGGGCATAGATGAACACGCCGGTGGCGTTGTGCAGCATGGAGACGTCGTCGGGCATGCCCAGTGCCTTGACCACACGCTCCGCCTCGAGCAGGGCGGCGATGGCATCGGGCATGCGCCCCTGCTGAGCCGACACCAGGAACACGGTCTGGTTGGCCTTGTACTCCACCGGATCTGGATGCCGACGTACTCTGGACAATGCGATGCGGGCGACCCGCAAGGCGTCGTCCTGCGCACCCATCTTGTAGTAGGAGCGGGCCAGCAGTCGCCACAGCTCGGCGATGTGCGGATCGTGCGGCAGCTCCGTTTCCAGCCGCCGCATCTCGCCTTCGAGCTGCGCGATGCGGAGCGCGTCGCGCGGCCGCCAGATCTCGGCATTGAGTTGCGTGAACAGGCGCACCCGCTGTTGCGGCGACAACGGCTGGGCGAGCAGCGCCGAGCCA
>NZ_AQOK01000348.1:0-3989 GCF_000364645.1 Xanthomonas sp. SHU 308
CGCGGCGGCGGCCGCATCGACCAGTTCCAGGCCGAGCGCGATCGAGCCTTGCTTGTCGGCCGCGGCGTCCCAGGCCGGTATGCCCATCTGCAGCGCGGCCGCCGGGTCTGCGGCACGCACCGCCGCCACGCAGGCCGGCAACGCCTGCGCCGGTGCGCACCGCTGCATCGCGGCCGCGTGCGCCACCGCGGACGATACCAACACACTCCCGCACAGCAGCATCCCGAGCGACTGCAAGATCAAGCGACTGCGCACTGCCGTTCTCCCCAAGATGCCGCAGCACACGCCGGATCCGTGAATGCGGCGGATATCGTCGCACTCTGGTCCCACGCACGCCGTTGCCGGCGTGCAACAACGCCGACCCGTGCAAGGCTATCGGCCATACGGGCGATTTCTTGAGCTCCATCCCATGCAAGAAGCCACGTTACTCACGCTACGCCTGCACGCGCCTTTACCCGTGGGACCGCAACTAGCCCCTCTCCCACCGGGAGAGGGGTTGGGGTGAGGGTCCGAGCACGCAGCACATCCATGCATCCCCCAACTCCAACCCCCAAGTCCCATCACAGCGGCGTCAACTGCCTGAGCTGCGCGTCATCGGGGAACGCCCGCACGCGGTAACGCGGCGGATACAGCGGCGGCTGGGGCTCCATCAGGTCGCCAAACGCGGCAACAGCCTCGTCCCAGGACACCAGGACGACCGCTTCCTCCTCGGCGTCGTCGCGCGGGACGACCAGGGCGATCCGGTCGGCTCTGGGCAACAACGTATCGACGCCCTTGGTCCAGGTACAGAGCGAAAACTGCCGCGCGCCGTCGTCGCGCTCCTGGTAGACGCTGAACGATGCGACGAAAATGTCCTGGTCGGTCGCGTCGTGGAGCTTGTCCAGCGCCGCCTTCTGATCGGCATAGGCAGGCGCGTCCAGCAGCCGGCGCAGGTCCGCCTGGCGCTGGCGATGCTCGGGCAACGCCAGCGCGAACGGCACCATGCGGCGTGCCTCGTCGTAAGTGAACACCAGCGCGGAGACGTTGCGGCCCTGCGCGGCCGCTTCCACGCTCAGTTCCAGCATCGCGCCGATGGCGGCGGCGTCGCGATCGCCCACCACCAGCAGGCAGTCGCGCGCCGGCAGCATGAACAGCGGATTGCCCGCCACCGGAACGCGATACAGCACGTCGGGCAGCAACGCGCGGCTGGTGTCGTAGGCATCCTGCCATGCACCGCGGAACACGCCGGGTGCGACTTCGACGAAATGGTCGGCGGTCGCGTCGCGCAGATTGTCGCGGGCGATCGCCAGGCCTTCGTCCAGGGTGATCCCCCATGCCGCGCGCGGCCCCTGGAACAGCGTGGAGATCGTATCCGGCAGATCCAGCGCCAGCAGCTCGACGCAATCCTCGGCGATGTCGCGCCATGCGTATGGGAATGGCGCATCGAGGCCTTTCTCCAGCAAGTGCTCCAGCCGCAGCTCCTCGAACATGCCGCGATTGCGGATCACCGGCATCAGCGTCGCGCGCACCTCGTCGAATGTCTTTTCCCGGCCATTCTCTTCCTGCGCGTTGAGCGAGGACGTCACATAGGCGCGCAATGCCTCGGCACGGCCTTTGCGCGTCGCGGCCCTGTAGGCCTGATAGGCGTTGTGCAGATAGATGGTGTAGCCATTGCCGCCGACCAGTCGGAACGCGTCGGGCTGATAGACCAGACCCTCGCGATAGCCGCGCGCGCGCAGGGCATCGGTGTACAGCCTGGCGAAGGCGTCGGGGCTGGGCGTGCGGCGGAACAGCGTGTCGAACAGTGCAGAGAACATCGGCGGTCGTCCTTGTCGAGTGGCGGCATGCGGGCGCCGCGCGGAATGCTAGCGCAGCTTTGCGGCAGCCGCAGATGGACGCGGACTGCAGTGTCCGCAACGGCACTCCGGCAACTCCGATTGCATCGAGCAACCAGAAAGCGCGCGCACGCTGCTCGGTCAGCTGTCCCTCCCACGTGCATGCACGGCGCACCGCATTACGCGTATCAGTGTGCGGCGCGAAATAAAAAGCCCCGCTGTCGCGGGGCTTTCTGGAGACTCGGCACTTCCTTCTCCCGCATGCGGGAGAAGGAGTCGCGTGCTGCCCGCCTCAGGCGAACGGATCCTGCAGCACCATGGTGTGCTCGCGGTCCGGACCGGTGGAGACGATCGAGATCGGGCAGCCGGCCAGTTCCTCCAGCGCACGCAGGTAGGCGCGGGCGGCGGGCGGCAGTTCGTCCCACACGGTGATGCCGTGGGTGTTCTCGCTCCAGCCCGGGAACTCCAGGTACACCGGGGTGCACTCTTCCCAGCCCTGCGCGTCCAGCGGCGCGTATTCGGTGCGCTTGCCGCGGTATTCGTAGGCGATGCACACCTTCAGCTTCTCCATGCCGTCGAGCACGTCGAGCTTGGTGATGCACAGGCCGGAGATGCCGTTGATGGCCACCGCCCGCTTCAGCGCGACGATGTCCATCCAGCCGCAGCGGCGCGGACGGCCGGTGGAGGCGCCGTACTCGGCGCCGCGGTCGCGGATGCCCTGGCCGATCTCGTCGTCCAGTTCGGTCGGGAACGGGCCGCCGCCGACGCGGGTGGCATAGGCCTTGGCGATGCCCAGCACGTAGTCGATGTCCTGCGCGCCCACGCCGGTGCCGGCCAGTGCGCCGCCGACGGTGGTGTTGGAACTGGTGACGTAGGGATAGGTGCCGTGGTCGATATCCAGCAGCGCACCCTGCGCGCCTTCGAACAGCACGCGCTTGCCCTGCTTGCGCAGGTCGTGGCAGATGCCGGCCACGTCGGACTTCATCGGCTGCACGTACTCGCCGAAGGCCAGCGCTTCGTCGAAGGTCTTCTGGAAGTCGACCGCTTCCACGCCCAGGTACTTGGTCAGCACGAAGTTGTGGTAGTCCAGCGCGGTGCGCAGCAGCTCTTCCAGCTGCGGCGGGTAATGCAGGTCGGCGACGCGGATGCCGCGGCGCGCCACCTTGTCTTCGTAGGCCGGGCCGATGCCGCGGCCGGTGGTGCCGATGGCCTTGCCGCCGGCGGCCTTCTCGCGGGCCTGATCCAGGGCGATGTGGTACGGCATGATCAGCGGCGCGGCCGGCGAGATCTTCAGGCGCGACCGCACTTCCACGCCGGAGGTCTCCAGCTCCTCGATTTCCTTGCGCAGCGCGGCCGGGGAGATCACCACGCCGTTGCCGATCAGGCACAGCGCATCGTCGCGCAGGATGCCGGACGGGATCAGGTGCAGGACGGTCTTCTTGCCGTTGATGACGAGGGTGTGGCCGGCATTGTGGCCGCCCTGGAAACGCACGACGGCACCGATTTCCTCGGTGAGCAGATCGACGATCTTGCCTTTGCCTTCATCGCCCCACTGGGCGCCGAGCACGACAACTGACTGACCCATGGCTGGGTAACTCCTGGTTTGCTGCGCGACCGTCGGGGCCACGCGGATGTGGTGGCCGTGCGGGGACCGGCCGACACCGGTGCGGCCGCTCCATCGGGGAGCGTCCAGGCGGCGGCAGGACCCATACACGGAAAAAGCCGGTCGAGACGCTCGCATGGAGCGGGCCCGGCCGGCTTTTGTGCATTATCCGGGTTTTGGGTGGCGGTCACCACCCCTTCCCCTGCCGCGTTCAGCGACCTGCCCCGACAGCAGCGATGGCAGACGGGGTCAGGCGCGAACCCACAGCAAGGCCATCAATCCCACCGCCAGAGCTACGCCGCCAGCGATCCGCAACTGCGTGGTCGGCATGGCCAGCATCTGCTGCACCATCCGCTTCCAGGCCTCCGGCGCGACCAACAGGATCAGACCTTCGGAGACGACGACCAGGCACACCGCGGCGATCAGATCGTGCATGGGGGTCTCGGCAAGCGGGGATGGGTGGGCCGCGTCGACACTGAAGCGGCTTGATCGTTCAGGAGCGGCTGAAGTGGCGCAAGCCTTCCCGGTGAAGCCCGTCGCGACTGAAGGGCACCTCGAACAACCTGCCACGA
>NZ_AQOK01000349.1:0-15920 GCF_000364645.1 Xanthomonas sp. SHU 308
TGCCGGGGGCGCCAGGCTGGCGGCATGTCGGCCGATGTCGGGCGAGGGCGCGACCGATGAGCGACTTCGCCCTGCCGGCCGACTGGCCGGCACCGCCGCGGGTCCACGCCCTGACCACCCTGCGCACTGGCGCCGGCGCCTCGCAGCCGCCGTTCGACCGCTTCAACCTCGGCAACCGCAGTGCCGCCGACGGCGACGACCCGGCCACGGTGCAGCGCAACCGCGATGAGTTGGCCGCGCGACTGGCGCTGCCGACGCCGCCGCATTGGCTGCGGCAGGTACACGGCTTGCAGGTGCTGCGTTTCGACGGGCCGCCGCAGGGCACCGGCATCGACGCCGAGCCGACCGCCGATGCCGCGGTCACCGCCGAATCGGGCGTGGTGCTGGCGATCCTGACCGCCGACTGCCTGCCGGTGGTGTTCGCCGCCCGCGACGGCAGCGAGGTCGGTGCCGCGCACGCCGGCTGGCAGGGGCTGGCCGGCGGCGTGCTGGAGGCTACCGTGGCCGCGCTGCGTACGCCGCCCACGCAGCTGCAGGCCTGGCTGGGGCCGGCGGCCGGACCGCAGCACTACGAGATCGGCGCCGAGGTGCGCGAGGCGTTCCTGCGCCACGATCCGGCCGCCGCGGCCGCATTCGTGGACACCCGGCCCGGCCACTGGCGGGTGGACCTGTACGCGCTGGCGCGGCAACGCCTGGTCGCGGCTGGCCTGGCCCCGGAGCAGATCCACGGTGGTGGGCTGTGCACCATCGCCGATGCGCAGCGCTTCTACTCCTATCGGCGCGACCGCCGCAGCGGGCGCATGGCGACCCTGGCGTGGATCGCGCCCTGACGCCGCCGCTGTTCGCGCAGGTGCTGGGTCCGGCGTTCGCGCAATTGCCGCCGGTACTGCGCGAACTGCATACGCCCTCGTCGCAGTCGCGCTATGTCGGTCAGGCGATGGTCCAGCGCGGCCGCCACCCGCTGTTGCCGCTGTGCGCGTGGCTGGTGCGGCTGCCGCGCACCGGGCCGGCGACGCCGGTGGAGGTGGTGTTTCGCGCCGATGCCCACGGCGAGCGCTGGGAGCGCCGCTTTGGCACGCATGCCATGCCCTCGCGGCTGTGGCTGCACCGCGGCCGCCTGCGCGAGCGGCTGGGTGCGGTGGTGTTCGAATTCGCCCTGCGGATCGACGGTGCCGGCATCGAATGGCGCGCGGCGCGGGCCTGGGCCTTCGGCGTGGTGCCGCTGCCGCGACGCTGGCTGGCCGGCGTGCACTGCCGCGAAGACCAGCGCGACGGGCGCTACGCGTTCTTGATCGCGGTGAGCCTGCCGTGGATCGGCCCGTTCATCCGCTACGAGGGCTGGCTTGCGCCGGCCTGAGCCGCCGGCGCCCGCGGCGTCGGAGGACATGGCCATCGTCGTGTTCGACGGGGTCTGCGCGCTGTGCAGTCGCTGGGTGCGGTTCCTGCTGCGCCATGACCGCCGCGGCCGCTACCGGTTTGCGGCGATGCAGTCGCCGCGCGGCAGCGCGCTGTTGCGCGAGCACGGCCTGGATCCGGCCGATCCGCTGTCGTTCCTGCTGCTGACACGGCACGGTGCCTTGACCGATTCGGACGCGGCGATCGCGGTGATCGCCGGGCTCGGCGGGGTGTGGCGCAGCGTCGCGTCGCTGCGCCTGCTGCCGCGGCGTTGGCGCGATGCCTGCTACCGGGTGCTGGCGCGCAACCGCCATCGCTGGTTCGGTACCACGGCGCAGTGTTTCCTGCCGGAGCCGCAACAGCGCTCGCGCTTTCTGGAGTGAGCACGACGCGCGCGGCGCGTCTGATCGGCTGTTTCCTCGCGCGAGCCCATCCCCGCGGGTTCACAAGTGCCTGCGGTGGCCGTTCTTGGCGGACGGGCCAACCACGCGATCGGACCGGCAACGATGGAGATTCCTCTGCTGCTTCTGCTGGCAAGCCGCTGGCAGCGGCGTCCGCCAGCCTCCTTGGCAGATAACACCGTGGTGCCCCCCGTTTCCACGCTCCCACACCCGCCCGAGAGGAGTTCCGCTATGCCCAGTCCTACGCCTGCGCGGCTGATCGATCCAAGCAATCGCGTGTTCGGCACGATCGATATCAAGAACTACAGATTCGTCGGCGAGCAGCTGCCCAGTACCTACTACATGAGCGGAACGGGCCCGTTCATCCGCTTGCGTCCATTGCATCGATCCGGTTTCGCCATCTACGAAAGGCCGACGCGCGTGGTGGGGCTCTATGCGGGCGACTGGGACCGGGACGACACCTTCGCGCAGAACATCCAGAATGTGGCGCTGTATCGCGAACTCGGTGCAAGCGCAGCCGACATCGCCGCCAGCATCGAACGCCTGAAACTGGTCGCGCGACGCACCGACGAGATCATCCAGCAGAATACCGCCCAGCCGCTGGAGTTGAACGACGCCGTCGTCTTCGTCAACGAGGGCGCCTTGGCCGGAACAGTGTGGGGCGGCGACAAGCAAAAGACCGGCAACGTGTACAAGCCGTTGAAGGTGGTCGATGCGACCGGCACCAGCAGGAAGGCCCATGCCGGTCATGCCTTCGCCACGCGCGAGGCGGTGGAGCGGTTCTATGCCGATTACTATCCGCACGTGCTGGGGCAATTGATGCTGCTCGGGCAGGCCCAGCAATCCTTCGTTTCGCAAGCGCCCAATGGCGATGACGTCGTGACGGTGATCAATACCGACACCGGGTACTTTCCTCAGAGCGAGTTTCCCACCCGCGCCAGCCAGTTGCAGTTCCTGCTCCAGCAATTCATGCGCTTTGCCTGATCCTGGACGGGGCGGGCGGTCGTCGCGTGCGTCGCCTCAGTACGTACGGCGCAGCAGTGGGGTGACATTGCTGCCGCCCGGCCGCCCTTGTCCCGTCTCGATCCGGAACACCGCGACCGCCGCAGCCAGGCCGCCGGCCTGCTCCTCCATGCTGCGCGCGGCGGCGGTGGCTTCCTCGACCAGGGCGGCGTTGCGTTGGGTCACCTCGTCCAGTTGCGCCACGGTGCGGTTGACCTGTTCGATGCCGCTGGACTGCTCGCCGCTGGCGGCGCTGATCTCGCCGATCAGGCCGGTCACCCGCTGCACCGAACCGACGATCTCGTGCATGGTGGCGCCGGCGCGGTTGACCAGCGCGGCGCCTTCGCCGACGGTGCGCGTGGACGCTTCGATCAGGTCCTTGATCTCCTTGGCCGCATCGGCCGAGCGCTGCGCCAGCGACCGCACCTCCGAGGCGACCACGGCGAACCCGCGGCCCTGTTCCCCGGCGCGCGCCGCTTCCACCGCGGCGTTGAGCGCCAGGATGTTGGTCTGGAAGGCGATGCCGTCGATCACGCCGATGATCTCGCCGATGCGCTGCGAGGACGTGCTGATCGCGCGCATCGTCGCCACCACCTCGTCCATCACCTGGCCGCCGGAACGGGCGACCTCGCCTGTGTTCTGCACCAGGCCGTTGGCCTGCTGCGCGTTGTCGGCGTTCTGCTTCACCGCCGAGGTCAACTCTTCCATCGAGCTGGCGGTCTCCTCCAGGCTCGCCGCCTGCTGTTCGGTGCGGTCGGACAGGTCGGTATTGCCTGCGGCGATCTCCGAGGCGGCGCGGCGGATCGTGTCGGCCGACTCCTGGATCCCGACGATGATTTCGGTGAGCTTGGCGACGGTGCGGTTGGTGTCCTCGCGCAAGCGCGCGAACACGCCCTGCGCCTGGCCGTCGACGCGGTGGGTGAGGTCGCCTTCGGCCAGCGCCGCCAGCGCTCCGGCCAGTTGCGCCAGGTTGCTCTCCACCCCATCGGAAATGCGGTTGACGCCCTCGGCCAGCGACTTGAGGACGCCGTCCATCGCCGCGGTCTCGATGCGCTGGCTGAAATCGCCGTGCGCGGCCGCCTCGATCACCGTGGCCAGCGCCTGTTCGGCGTTGACCTGAGCGGTCACCTCTTCCCATTGCGCGATGGTGCCCAGGCGGCGGCCGTCGGCATCGTCGATCGGGCTGTACACGAAATCGATCTGGCGGCCGAAGAACGGCGCGCGCACGCGCTTGGAGCCGGTCAGCGCGCGCATGCGATCGATCGCCGCCTGGCTGTCCGGATAGATGTCGCCGATGCTGCCGCCGACGAACTGTTCGGCGCGGAATTCGGGGCGGAAGCGCTGCACGTCCGGTTCGATGGTGCGCAGCATCTGCAGCAGCTTGCGGTTGGCGAAATGCACGCGGCCATCGTCGTCGGCGATGCGCACCATGGTGTCGAGATCGTCCAGCGCCTGGATCACGAAACGGCCGTGGCGCAGTTCCGCCTCGGTCTGCGCCTGGCGCGCCGCCAGCGCCTGTTGTGCTTTCTGCAGCGCACGCAACAGCGCCACCTCGGCCGTGTCCCCGAGCACCTCCACACGCTGCTCGAAGCGGCCTTCGCCCAGTGCCTGCAGCGCCTGCGTGGCGTGTTCCAGGGCGCGTGGCGCGCTGCGTCTGCCGAGCCAGACCAGTGCCGCGGCGGCGGCCACGGCGACCAGCAGCGCCGGCAGCAACCGCGGCAATGCCGATCCGTTGGCTCCCACCGTGCGGCCGACGTGCAACGCATAGCCGGCCAGCGCCAGCAGGACCAGGACATGGGACAGGGCAAGCAGCGCCGAACGCGGGCGCAGCCAGGAGGCGGTGGGGCGGAGAACGGCAGTTGGCGAGGGCATGGTCTGCACCGGCTGGGAAACAACGGGCAACGCCGCGAGGGCGGTGCGATCGCGTGGGGGGTGATCCAGTATCGGCATATCACCGTGCCGGCTTGATCGCCTTCACCTGCCGTTCGTCGGAAACTTTATATGGACTGAACGCATAAGGCAGAGCGCCGAAGGCGTGATGATGTGCTGCGGCGCAGCAGGCGATCGACGCAGGGCCGCGCCTGGGACGCGGCGCGGGCGGCCGCAAGCGCGACGTGCATCCCGAAGCAGCGATCGCGCTGCGGTGGCCTCGGCAAGCAGATCAGCCGGCGCGGCGCGTGGCGGCTATGTTAGGCAAGGCAGCTAGTCTGGCCGCGACGGGACACGGAACACCGCGTCATGCCGCGCCATGGCGGATGGCGCATGGCCTGCAAGGCAGGATCGCACGGCGCGCAGGCGCAGCGCGCCGCGTGGTGCAACGCGTGTGCCGCCGCTAGCGCACGCTTTCCAGCGCCTGCAGATAGCGCTGGCGCCATGCGTTGATGTCGTGCTTGCGCAGGTGATCCATCATCGCCTGCCAGCGCTCGATGCGCTTGGCCTTGGGCAGCGACGCGCCGGTGGCGATGGCGTCGGCGACGCCGTCCAGGTCGTGCGGATTGACCAGCAGCGCTTCCTTCAGTTCGTCGGCGGCGCCGGCCAGCAGCGACAGCACCAGCACGCCGGGATTCTCCGGATCCTGCGCGGCCACGTACTCCTTGGCCACCAGGTTCATGCCGTCGCGCAGCGGCGTCACCAGGCCGACCTGTGCGGCGCGGTAGAAACCGGTCAGGGTGGCGTGGGTGAAGTTGCGGTTGACGTAGCGCAGCGGCGTCCAGTCCGGCTCGGCGTGGCCGCCGTTGATATGACCGGCGATCTGCTCGAGCTGGTTGCGCAACTGCTTGTACTCGGTGACGTCGCCGCGCGAGACCGGTGCGATCTGCAGGTAGGTGAGGCTGCCGCGCTGGTCGGCATGCCGTTCCAGGTAGCGCTCGAAGCCGAGGAAGCGTTCCGGCAGACCCTTGGAGTAGTCCAGCCGGTCCACGCCGATCGCCAGCTGGCGATCGCGCAGGCTGCTGCGCAGATCGCGCACCGCCGGCTTGGACATCGCCGCGCGCGCCTGCTGCGCGATCAGTTCGGTGTCGATGCCGATCGGGAACATGGCCGCGCGGAACCGGCGTCCGCCCGGCGCTTCCAGCACGCCGTCCTTGATCACCTTGCCGCCGCCGAACAGGCGCACGTAGGCCTGGAAGCGGTCGACGTCGCGGCGGGTCTGGAAGCCGATCAGGTCGTAGGCGTAGAAGCCGGAGAACAGCCGCGCGTGGTCCGGCAGCGCCTGGATCAGGTCGGCCGAGGGGAACGGCACATGCAGGAAGAAACCGATGCGGCAGCCGATGCCGCGCTCGCGCAGCAGCGAGGCCAGCGGGATCAGGTGATAGTCGTGGATCCACACCGTGTCGTCCTCGCGCAGCAGCGGCGCGAGCTTGTCGGCGAACATGGCGTTGACCCGGCGATAGCCTTCGCGGGTGGCGCGGTCGTAGTCGACCAGGTCCAGGCGGAAGTGCAGCAGCGGCCACAGCGTGCGGTTGGCGAAGCCGTTGTAGTACGCGTCCAGGTCGGCGCGATTCAGATCCATGGTGACGAAGCGGATATCGCCCTGGGTCTGTTCGTGCATCGCGCCGCTGTCGCCGCGCACGGTCTTGCCGCTCCAGCCGAACCACACGCCGCCGCGCTCCTTCAGCGCCGCCAGCAAGCCTACCGCGAGGCCGCCGGCGCGGTTCTCGCCGGGCAAGGCCACGCGGTTGGATACCACCACCAATCTGCTCATGACGCCTCCTGCCAACTGCGCGACAAGCGCATGGCGGCGATGATCAGGCCGACATGCGAATAGGTCTGCGGGAAATTGCCCCAGGCTTCGCCGTTGTCGAAGGCCAGATCCTCCGACAGCAGGCCCAGGTGATTGCGCCGGGAGAGGATGCGCTCGAACAGCTCGCGCGCCTCTTCCTTGCGGCCGATCGCGGCCAGGGCGTCGATGTACCAGAACGTGCAGA
This sequence comes from Xanthomonas sp. SHU 308, assembly GCF_000364645.1. Taxonomy (NCBI): domain Bacteria; kingdom Pseudomonadati; phylum Pseudomonadota; class Gammaproteobacteria; order Lysobacterales; family Lysobacteraceae; genus Xanthomonas; species Xanthomonas sp. SHU 308. The sequence continues at coordinate 6,725 of NZ_AQOK01000349.1, forward strand.
TGGTGAAGCTGGTCTCCGGTTCGCCGAAGTCGTCCGGCGCCACGTAGCGGTACAGCGCATCGCCATGCTTGAGATCGCGGCCGATCGCCTCGACCGTGGCGATGAAACGCGGATCGTCCGGGGCGATGAACCCGATGTCGGCCAGCAACAGCAGCGAGGCGTCCAGCCGGTGGCCGTTGAAGGTGTCGGTGAAGTGGCCCAGCTCCGTGCTCCAGGCCTCGGCCAGCACGCGTGCGTGGATGCGCTCGGCGCGCTCGCGCCAGTACGCCACGCGGTCTTCCAGGCCCAGCCGCGCGGCGATCTTGGCCAGGCGGTCGCAGGCGGCCCAGCACATTGCGCTCGTATAGGTGTGCACCTCGGCGCGGCCGCGGAATTCCCACAGACCGGCGTCGGGCACGTCATGCAGTTCGAAGGCGCGCTCGCCCAGCGGCTCCAGGCGCAGGAACGTGTGGGTGTCGCCGGGGTCCTTCAGGCGCAGGTCGAAGAACAACTGGGTGGAGGCCAGCACCACGCTGCCGTACACGTCGTGCTGCTTCTGGATCCAGGCCAGGTTGCCGCGCCGCACCGGGCCCATGCCGCGATAGCCGGCCAGCGACTCGACCTCGTGTTCCTCCAGCGCCGCCTCGAAGCCGATGCCGTACAGCGGCTGCAGGCTGCCGTCGGTGGTGGCGATGTTGAAGATGTAGCCGAGGAACTGCTCCATGGTGCGGGTGGCGCCGAGCCGGTTCAGCGCGCGCACCACGAAGGCGGCGTCGCGCAGCCAGCAGTAGCGGTAGTCCCAGTTGCGCGGGGTGTCCGGCGCTTCCGGGATTGAGGTGGTCATCGCCGCGATGATCGCGCCGCTGTCCTCGTACTGGCACAGCTTCAGGGTGATCGCGCTGCGGATCACCGCGTCCTGCCAGTCCAGCGGCACCGACAGGTAGCGCACCCACTCGCGCCAGTATTCCTCGGTGCGTTCCTGCGCTTCCTGGATGTAGCCGGTCAGCGAGCGGGTCAGCGATTCGTCCACGCCCAGCATCAGGTTGACCGGGTGGTTGAGCACGAACGGCAACTCGTCGCGGATGAAGCGTACCGGCACGTCGGTGGTCAGGCGCAGGGTGAAATCCGGCAGCAGCCAGCGCACGTGGTTGCTGCCCCAGGTGCTCTCCGGCTGGCGCGCGCCCCAGTCGGCCAGCGGCCTGGCCAGCACGCGGATGCGCGGGTTGCCGGCCAGCGGCCGTACCTGGCGGATGATGCTGACCGGGCGATAGAAGCGGCCGTGGTTGCGCCAGCGCGGCGCGAAGTCGATCACCTCCACCGCGCCGCCATGGGCGTCGCGCAGCACGGTGCGCAGGATCGCGGTGTTGGCCAGGTAGTGCTGGTCGCTGTCGACGAAGTCTTCCAGTTCGATGCTGAAATCGCCGCCGGGATGCGCGCGCGGGGAGAGCAGGGCGCAGAATGCCGGGTCGCCGTCGAAGGCCGGCAGGCAGCTCCACACCACGCTGGCCCGTTTGTCGATCAGGGCGCCGAAGCTGCCGTTGCCGATGACGCCGAGGTCGAGATTGGGGGAACTCATGGAGCGGTCGGGTCCTTGTGCGGAAGCAGTGGGGGAAACGGCCACGGGGCGCGGACGGGCGGGCGTTGCGCTGGCCTCATCCGGCGTTATCGCGCAGCCAGGCGTGTACGCCGCGTGGATCGGGCAGCGCATAGGTGGCGACGCTGTCGGCGCGGGTGCCGACCAGCACGCTCCAGCCGCCGGCCTGGTTGGCCGCGGCGAAGCCGAATTCGTCGGTGAGATCGTCGCCGACGAACACCGGGCGGCGCCCGCGGAACGGCGGTTGCTGCAGCAGCGTGGTCAGCGCCACGCCCTTGTCGCTGCCTTCGGGCACGAACTCGACCACGTGGTCGCCGGGCTGCAGGCGGTAGCCCGGCAGGTCGGCGAGCTGTTCGCCGGCGAACGCCAGGACCGCCTCCGCAGCGCTCGGCGCGGCCCGCCAATGCAGGGCCACGCTGGCGCCTTTGTCTTCGACCAGCACGCCCGGATGCGCCTGCCGCAGATGCGCGGCACGCGCATGCAGCGCATGGAGGAAATCGGAGGTATCGGCGGGCATCGCCGCCTGCGCGTCGGCGTCGCTGCGCAGTTCGTGGCCGTGCAGGCCGGCGGCGGGCAGCCGCAGCGGCGCGAACAAGGCGTCGAGCTGCGTCAGCGGACGTCCGCTGACCAGCGCCACCGCGCCACCGAGGCGCTGGTGCAGGCGGCCGATTGCCTCACGTACCTCGGGCAGCAACTGCACCTGGTCGGGACGTTCGGCAAAGGCGATGAGAGTGCCGTCCACGTCCAGGAACAATGCGCAGGCATCGTCCAGACGCGGCGGCGGCGGTCGGAGGGGGAGCGCGTCTGCCATCCGGCCATGATGGCGCAGCGGGCGTTAGCGTCAGGTGGATTGGGGGCCGGGAATCGGGAATGGGGAAACGGGAATGGGGAAAAGCAATAGCCGTGCGGGTAGGCTCTTGCTCTTCTGCTCTTCCGATTCCCTTTTCTCGATTCCCGATTCCCCGCTCCTTCCCATTCCCGATTCCCGCCTCCCCATTCCCCACACCTTCGTCAGAAGGTGTCTGGGCCGGGAAACGGGAATCGAGAAACGGGAATGGGAAGAGCAAAAGCGGTGCCTGCGCGCACGGCTGTTGCTTTTACCCATTCCCCATTCCCGTGTCCCCATTCCCCACACCTTCGTCAGAAGGTGTACCGCACCCGCCCATAGTAGTAAGCGCCGTTGCTGCCGATCGGCGAGAGCACGTCGTAGGGCAGGTTGCCGAAGTAGGCGATGTCCGGCTTGGAGCGGTCGGCGTAGGCGTCGGTGAGGTTTTGGCCGCCTACCGCCACGCTCCACTGCGGGGTGAGGTGGTATTCGACCTCGGCGTCGAGTTGCCACTTGGCGCTGTAGGTCTGCTCCGGGGCGAAGCCGCCGCCGAAGTCGAACACGCGGGTGGCGCTGCCGTAGCGGGTGACGCGGGTCTGCAGCGACCAGCGCGCGTCGCTCCAGTTCGCCGCCAGCTGCGCGCGGGTGCGCGGGGTCGCTTCGGTCAGGGTGTTGCGCTCTTCCACGCCGAACAGCACGTAGTCCGGATTCAGCGCCAGCAACTGCGCCGGCGTGGCCACCACGTTCTCCAGTTCGGTCTTGGCGTAGCTCCAGGTGCCGGTCAGCTGCAGTTGGCCCTGGCCCAGCGCCTGCCGCCAGTTGCTGACCAGTTCGGCACCGCGGGTGCGGGTGTCGGCGGCGTTGACGAAGAAGCTGGCGCTCTGCAGGCCGGCGATGCCGAAGCGCTGCGCGACGAAATCGGTCAGGGCGTCGCCGTCGATGCTTTCCGACAGCGCGATGCGCTTGTCGATGTCGATCTGGAACAGGTCCAGCGACAGGTCGAAGTGGCTGCCGACGCGGCTGGTGAAGCCCAGGCTGTAGTTGCGCGACTTCTCCGGCTGCAGCGTGCGCGCGCCCAGCGCCTGCGCGATCGGGTTGTCGACCGAGAGCAGGCGGCCCTGCAGCAACTGTCCGTTGGCGTTGTAGCCGGTGGAACTGGCCTCGTAGCCGATCTGGCTCAGCGACGGCGCGCGGAAGTTGTTGGAGATCGCGCCGCGCAGGGCGAATGCCGGGACGAACTCGTAGCGCGCGGCCAGCTTGCCGGTCAGTTCGCCGCCGAAATCCTGGTAGTGCTCGTAGCGCGCGGCCAGGTCGGTGGAGAGCTTGTCGCCGAACTGGCTGGACACGCTGGCGTAGAGACTGGCGACGTTGCGCGACAGGTCGGCCGCATCCTGCGGGGTCAGGCCGCCGCCGGCCTGGGCGCCGGTGGGGCGGTCGGTGTAGGGGCCGGCGGCGTAGCTGGCCGGGTCGCCCGGACGGGTGCGGTAGTGCTCGCGGCGCAGCTCCACGCCGGTGCCCACGGTGTGGGTGGCGCCAGCGGCGTCGAAGCTGCGGCTCAGGTCAAGGTTGGCCACGCCTTGCTCGAACGCGTAGTCGCCGGTCTTGAAGCGGGTCGGGCTGCCCGGGCCCAGCGAGGCGTTGAGCGAATGCTTGAGCCGGTAGGTGAAGTCATTGCGGCCGTAGTCGAGGCTGGCGTCGTAGGCCCATTCGCCCCATTGCCCGCGCGCGCCGAGCACCGCCTGCAGGTCGCGGTTCTCGCCCAGCGACACCGGGCGGTAGCCCTGCGGATACACCTGGGTCCAGTTGGCGGCGCCGTCGGGGTAGCGGAAGTAGTTGGCGCCCTGCGTGTCGCGCTGGTTATAGGTGCCGAAGGCATAGACCTCGCTGCCCTGGCCGAACGGCAGCTTGCCGTTGAGCCAGGCGTTGAGATCCTTGCTGGCGCCGTCGCCGAGTTCATAGTTGCGCTTGCCGGCCAGCGCCAGATTGGCCGAGGTCTGTTCCTCGAACGGCGGGATCTGGTCGAAGCCGGCGCGGTTGGTGGCCTCGTGGTTCTTCAGTTCCAGGCCGACCTTGAAGAAGCCGCCGTCCTCGCCCAGGCGTGTGCCGACCTTGCCGCTGGCATAGCCGGTCTGGCCGTCGGTGAGGGTGCGGTGGATCGGCTTGACGTCGGTGTGGTTGGCGCCGTAGCTGGCTTCCAGCGCGCCGCTGTCCGGGTCGTCGTCCAGGATCACGTTGATCACCCCGGCCACCGCATCGGAGCCGTACTGCGCGCCGGCGCCGTCGCGCAGCACTTCGATGCGCTTGATCGCGCTGATCGGGATGGCGTTGAAGTCCACCGGGGTGGTGCCCTTGCCGATCTTGCTGTCGGTGTTGACCAGCGCCGAGGTGTGGCGGCGCTTGCCGTTGACCAGTACCAGCACCTGGTCGGGCGAGAGCCCGCGCAGCTGTGCGGCGCGCACGTGGTCGGCGCCGCCGGAGTTGGACTGGCGCGGGAAGTTGAAGGACGGCAGCAGCGCCTGCAGCGCGCTGCCGAGTTCGCCGTTGACCACGCCGGCCTTGCGGATGTCCTCGGCGCTGAGCACGTCCACCGGGGCGGTGGATTCGAGCACGGTGCGGCCGCTGGCGCGGGTGCCGGTGACGATCACCGTGTCCAGATTGGTCGCGGTGGCCGGAGCGGCCTCCTGGGCGAACGCGGGGGCCGCCAGGGCCAGTGCGATGGCCAGGCTCAGCGGCCTGACGAACGGGGACGACATGGGGGTTCTCTCCTGAAACGATGACCATCGAGACCGGCCGCGCCGGCCATGGCGGCGACTGGGGTCGGCAAAGGTTGCTGCATCCATCCGGATGAAGCGATATATTAGCTCGACGTTAAGGCGATGTGCGAGCCGTGTGTTCGGTGCCGTCGGGCATGAGCTCATGCCCTGGAGTTATCCGGGCATGTCCTGCGTCTGGCCTACGATCGCCTGTCCCATTTCCGTTCCGACCGAGACCTTGCCGATGCTGCTGCGTGCCCCGTTGATCGCCGTCCTCCTGGCCCTGAGCGCCTGCGCCAGCGTCGCCCCGTCCGCGCCCACCGCGCCCACCGCGCCGAGCAAGGTCAGCGCGACCATGCAGGGCGATGCGGCGCGGCCAGCGCAGGCCAGCGGCTGGGTGCGCAGCGAGCTGTACTTCGGCGTGGGCGAGGAGAGCGGCCCGGCCGACCGTCCGCAGGCCGAGCCGATCAGCGAGGCGCGCTGGCGCGCGTTCCTGGACAAGGAAGTGACGCCGCGCTTTCCCGACGGCCTGACCGTGTTCGACGCCTACGGCCAGTGGCTGTTCCGCGGCGCCAAGGAGCCGAACCGGCTCAACACCAAGGTACTGGTGATCCTGCACGAGGACACCCCGCAGCGCCGCGCCGACATCGAGGCGATCCGGCTGGCGTGGAAGCAGGCCACCGGGCACCAGTCGGTGCTGTGGGCGCGGCAGGCGGTGGATGTGTCGTTTTGAGTGCGGGGATTCGGGAGTGGGGAATGGGGATTTGCAAGGGCGGGGTGCTGCGATGACGGTGGGGCCGTTAGTGATCCGGCCCGATGAGTTGGACGATCCGGCGGTGCGCGGGTTGCTGGAGTACCACGTGCAGCAGATGCATGCGCAGTCGCCGCCGGGCAGTGTGTATGCGCTGGACCTGTCGGGTCTGCGGCAGCCGCAGGTGCGGGTGTGGAGCGTGTGGCGCGACGATACGCTGGCCGCGGTCGGCGCCTTGCGGACGCTGGACGATGGCGGTAGCGAACTGAAGTCGATGCGCACGCATCCGGCGTTCCTGCGCCAGGGTGCGGCGGCGGCCCTGCTCGACCATCTGATCGCGGTCGCCCGCGCCGAAGGCCTGCAGCGGCTGAGCCTGGAAACCGGCAGCGGCGCGGCGTTCGCGCCGGCGCTGGCGTTGTATCGCCGGCGCGGCTTCCGCAACGGGCCGGCGTTCGGCGACTACGTGCCGAGCGCGTTCAACCAGTTCCTGCATCTGCCGCTGTAGCTACCGCGGCGCGCAGTCGCCGGAAAACGGCATCCTGCGCGTGCACCGATCCGACGGTGCCGCTTGCCCTTACCATCCCTCGACCCCCAACGCCGCCACTGCCCGCATGTCCAGTCCCGCTCCCGTTTCGCCGCGCCTGCGCTGGTTCGTCGCCGGCGACCTCAACGGCTTCTTCGGCCTGGTGGTCGACAACCTGTCGATCCTCGGCTTCATCACCCTGGCGCTGGTCGGCCTGTTCCAGTTCCCCGTCGAGGTCATCTACACCCGGATGATTCCCGGCACCGCCTTCGGCGTGCTGGTCGGCAACCTGCTCTACACCTGGATGGCGCGGCGGCTGGCCGCGCGCAGCGGGCGCAGCGACGTCACCGCGATGCCGCTGGGCCTGGATGCGCCGACCAGCATCGGCATGGCGCTGCTGGTGCTCGGCCCGGCCTTCGTGCGCTACAAGCAGCAGGGCCTGGACCCGCAGGCCGCGGCGCTGGCCACCTGGCACCTGGGCATGGCGTCGCTGGTGGTGATGGGCGCGCTGAAGACCGTGCTGTCGTTCTTCGGCGATGCGGTCACCCGCGCCTTGCCGCGCGCCGCGCTGCTCGGCTCCATCGCCGGCATCGCCATCGTGTTGATGGGCTTCCTGCCGCTGCTGGAGACGCTGCGCACGCCGCTGGTCGGGCTGGTGGTGCTGGGCCTGCTGCTGTACGTGCTGATCGCCAAGGGGCGGTTGCCGTGGCGCCTGCCGGGGGTGCCGCTGGCGTTGGCGTTGGGTACCGGCCTGTACTACTGGGCCAACGCCGCGGGGATCGGCATTCCCGGCCACCAGGCGCCGCAATGGAGCGCGCCGCAGCTGGTGTTGCCGTGGCCGAGCCTGGGCTTCGTCGCCGGCCTGGCCGACACGGTGCCGCTGCTGCCGCTGTTGCTGCCGTTCGGCCTGCTGATGGTGGTCGGCGGCATCAACGTCAGCGAAAGCGCACGTGCCGCCGGCGACGACTACCGCACCCGCGACATCCTGCTGGTCGAGGCCGGCGCGACCCTGATCGCCGGTGTCTGCGGCGGCGTCGCCCAGACCACGCCGTACATCGGCCAGCCGGCCTACAAGCACATGGGCGCGCGCAGCGGCTACACCCTGCTCACCGGCCTGTTCATCGGCCTGGGCGGCATGTTCGGGCTGGTCGCCGGGCTGGTGCAGTGGCTGCCGATGGCGGTGCTGGCGCCGATCATCGTCTACGTCGCCATCGACATCACCACCCAGGCCTTCCAGGCCACGCCCAAGCGCCACGCCGGGGCGATGGTGCTGGGTTTCCTGCCGTCGGTGGCCTACCTGCTGGCGATCAAGGCGCCGGGCTGGATCGCCCCGGAGCAGCTGGCCAAACTCACCACCACCCTGGACGGCCACGGCCTGCCCGAGCTGGCGGTGATCCTGACCCTGGGCAACGGCTTCATCATCACCGCGATGCTGTGGATCGCCGCAGTGGCGGCGATGGTGGACGGCCGCCTGCGCCGTGCCGCCGTGTTCCTGCTGGTGGCGGCCGGGTTGACCCTGTTCGGGCTGATCCATTCGGTGGACCCGCGCGGCGGCCTGTACCTGCCGTGGACGCTGAGCGGCGTGCCCAAGTTGATCGCCTGGCAGTTCGTCGGCGGCTACCTGGTGCTGGCCGCCTTGCTCGGCCTGCTGTCGTTGCAGAAGCCGCGCGCGGTGCTGGTGGACTGACGGCGGCGCGACAAGCGGTGCCGGGATCGCAACGATGCACGAGAGGAGGATGGCATGAACGCTTGCCTTGGCCTGCGCATGCGTGCGCTGGCACTGCTGCTGGCACTGGGCTGGATGCCCAAGGCTGGCGCGGTGTCGTTCGATTGCAGCAAGGCAACCACGGCGGTGGAGCGACTGTTGTGCACGGACAAGCGGTTGGACGCCACGGAGGAATGGCTGGCCCTGCGCTATGCGGCGCTGCGCGACGTTGTCCCCGCCGCGCAGCGGCCTGGCGTGCGCAACGCGCAGCGCGACTGGCTGGCGCAGCGCCAGAGCTGCCTGGCCGAGACCGATCCGGGCGCCTGCCTGAAACAGCGGATGGAGGCGCGGGTACGCGCGCTGGACGCCGAGTTCGCGCCGCAGGCGGCGCGCTTCGACCGCATCGTCGCCAGCATTCCCACCACGCCTGCCGCGGCGGCGGCGCAGCTGCGCGCCTACGATGGTGGTCTGGCCTCGGCCTGGCTGGTGTACCTGCATCGCTTCGTGCCGGCGGCCGGGGTGGCGGCGGCCGAAGCGCGTGCCCGGTTCGCGTCCGCTAGCACCGCCCTGCGGCAGCAGGACGGGGTATCCGCCGGGCTGCTCGACACGTCCGAGCCGAGCAGCCGACAGGCCGGGGAAGCGCGCGACCTGACCCTGTTGCGGCTATGGATCGAACGCAGCGGCTATATGCCGGATGCGGCCACGCAACCGAATCCGCGCCCCTACGTGCATTGTTTCGTGTTCGCCGCGCAGGGCGAGGCCGCCTACGACGCCATGGGCCCGCTGTATGGCTCCAGCCGCGATCTTTCCGCGCCGATCTGCCGGCCGTTGCCCGGCCTGTTCGATCAACCCGCATGGATGCGCTTGCAGCAGGCATTCGGCAGCCTGGTGGATCGCGTCTCCGACGACGCGGGCACCATGCGCTACGCGGATTTCGCCGCATGGCGGGTGCTGTCGCTGCAGGCCACGGTGTCGCCGCTGCTATTGCTGAAACAACCCAAGGGCGCCGAGCCGCCCGGCGATCCGGCCGCCGCCATCGCCGCGTGGCACGACGCGAGCGTGTGG
>NZ_AQOK01000350.1:0-4721 GCF_000364645.1 Xanthomonas sp. SHU 308
CCAGCGCCAGGGCCAGCGCCGCGCCGGCGCACGGATGCGCTGACCGCCGGGCCGCGGTGCCCGTCCTGCAACGCTGGGCGACGGCGGCTGGCCGGGACGAGGCACCGCGGACGGCAGGCAAAAAACGCACGGTGACTCGATGCTCGCAGGTCAGGAATCGGGCACGGGCGCGGCACGCTGGCCGGCCCGTCGGGCGCCGAATATGACCGGATCGGGCAGCGAGTTCAATGCAGGCTGTGCAGGTAGGCGATCAGGTCCTGCAACTGCTTGGCATCGTCCAGGCCGTCGTACTTCATCTTGCCGCCGGGCAGGGCCTTGGACGCCGGTTGCGAGAGGTAGCTGCGCAGCTTGTCGTCGCTCCAGGTCCACTGGCTCTGCTTCATCGCGTCGGAATAGGCGTAGTCCGGCACGCTGCCGGCGCGGCGCCCGGCCACGCCGAACAGGGTCGGGCCCTTCTTGTTCTTGGCCGGCGCGGCGCTATGGCATTCGGCACATTCGCTGGCGAACACGCCGGCGCCGGGCATGCCGCCGGCGGCCTGGGCGGACGGCGCCACCACGGCGGCCAGCGGCAGCAGGCCGGCCAGCAGGGTGCGCAGGGGGAGGGCATGGGTGCGTTTCATGGGGGAAGCTCCGTGCGGGGGAATCAGAAAGCGAGGCTCAGGCTCAGCGCGAACTGGTTGAGGTCGCGCGGGCGGGTGACCGGGGTGGCCCCGAACACGTTGCCGGTGCTGCCGTTGAACTTGCTGAAACGGAACCAGGTCGCGGACAGGCGCAGGTTGGAGATCGACGAGTAACTGTCGTCCTTGCCGAACGGTGCCCACGAGGCGCTGATCAGGTTGCTGGTGGTGTCCGGCGCGCCGTACGGGCGGTAGCGGAATGGATCGTCCGAGCCGGTGTTGATGAAGTGCGCCAGCAGCAGGCTGTAGCTCTGCTTGTAGGTGTAGTTGAGGCTGATCGACTGGTCGCGCACGCTGGCCCGGCGCGGGCCGGCCAGGGCCGGGTTGGTCGGGTCGATCAGTGCGCTGCCGTAGCGGCGGCGCTCGTAGATGTTGAGGTAGCCGAGCTTGAGGATGTGCTCGCGCGTGCCCAGGAACTGGTAGTTGAGGTCGTAGCCGAGATCGGTGAAGTCGTCGCGCGGGCCGGTGCTGCGCGGCAGCTGCCGGCGCGTGGTCAGGGCGACCACACCGGCCGAGAAGAACTGCCGCTTGAGGTCCTTCATGTAGCTCAGGCGCAGGTAGCCGGTGTCGCTGAGCTTGCCCGGATCGCCGCCGATGGCGTAGCCGAGATCGTCCTGGGTCGACACCGGCAAGGCGGTGTAGGTGCCGACCTCGCCGTACCAGTTGCGGTCGTACAGGCCGTAGACGCTGGTGCCGATCACCCGGTTGGACAGCGACGACTGGTTGAGCAGGGTGGTCGAACTGGCATAGGCCGAGGCCGGACCCAGGCCGGAGGCGTTGGGCAGCATGCCGATCGGATCCTGGCTGCCGGGATTGTTGTTGACGCTGACGCCGAGCAGGGTGTCCTTGCCGCCGAGCTGGAAGCTCTTGACCACCGCGCGCAGGTCCACGTTGTCCAGGCGCGTGGTGTAGTCGTTCTTGCCGTTGTTGGTCCTGGCGACCTTGACGTAGCCGCCGACGTTGTCGGTGATGCGTCCGGCCAGGTACAGGTCGGCTTCGCTGAAGCGGGTGCGGCTCTCGCCGCGCGCCGGCACGCTGCGGGTGGCGGTGAGCTGCGCGGAAACCGGGATCTTGGTGCCGTTGCCGTCGCTGTCGGTGTAGCCGCCGAGCTTGAAGCGCATGCCGTACGGGGTCAGCGCCGGGCCGTAGGCGCCGATGTGGCAGTCGGCGCAGGACGAGCCGGTCTGCCGCGCGAATGCCGGCACCGCGGCCGCGCGCGGGCTCAGCACCAGCAGCAGCGAACCGAGCGCCGACCACAGCAGCGCCTGCTCGGCGCCGCGCGTCCTGTCGCTGCGGGAGAAGGTGGAGGGGGACGACGGGGCCTGGTGCATGCGGAAAGTCCTTTGGCGGGCGGGTGGGGGCGGCGACGGACGCAAACGGGGAAGGGAGACGTGGCTCAGCGGCGGCGCAGGAACGGCAGCATCCGTTGCAGCACCGCGTCGCGGCGGACGAGGTGGTGCCACAGCGCCGCGCCGATATGCAGCAGGATCAGGCCGAGCAGCAGCCAGGCCGCGTCCACGTGCCAGGCGCCCAGGGTGTCGGCGAGATCGGGATCGGGCGCGACCAGCTCCGGCAGCGTCGCGCCGAACAGATGCACCGGTTTGCCCATCGATTGGCTCAGCGCCCAGCCCAGCACCGGCAGGGTCAGCAGCAGCGCGTACATCACCACGTGGGTGGCGCCGGCCAGCAGGCGCATCAGCGCAGAACCGGCCTCCGGGTCGTGGCGCTTGCCCAGGCGCATCCGCAGCGCGACGCGCAGGCAGAACAGGCCGAGCACGAACAGGCCGAAGTGGCGGTGGCCTTCCAGCAGCCACTGCCGCCACATGCGGCCTTCGACCTCTTCGCGCAGCAGGATCAGCCCCGCCGCCAGCACCAGGCACAGCACGGTGAGCCAGTGCAGCCACACCATCGGCCGCGGCAACGCGGCCGACGCGGCAGCGGGGGACACAGGTGGTTTCGGAGCGGCCGGCGTGGGCGAGGTCATGGCGGTACGCGGTGTCCTTGGGGCAACGAAGTGGGGCGCCGCCCGATGCCGGCGGGGCATCGCGGCAGCGGTGGTCGTCGATGGGTGCCGGCGCTGCGGCGAAAGGTTGCGTCGCGCGGCGCGTCGGCCTCGCGCAACCTTTCCGCAGACCCGTGGCACTCAGCCTGGACACTCCGATGTGGAGCCCGGTCGGGCACTCTGATGGCAATTGAACGAATCCAGTTGCGGACGCACGGCGATGCGCGCGGGCAGCTCGTGGCGTTGGAACAACAGCGCGACGTGCCTTTCGACATCCGCCGCGTGTACTACCTGTTCGCCACCCGCAACGGCGTGCACCGCGGCCAGCACGCGCACCGCCATCTCAACCAGTTGGCGGTGGCACTGCACGGTTCGGTGTCGTTCCTGCTCGACGACGGCAGTGGCCCGATGCAGGTGGTGCTGGACGATCCGCGGCAGGGCCTGCTGCTCGGCAGCATGGTCTGGCGCGATCTCTACGACTTCAGCGAAGACTGCGTGCTGATGGTGCTCGCCGACCAGGCCTACGATCCCACCGACTACATCTTCGACTACGACGAGTTCCTGCGCGAAGCCGCGGGCCTGCGCCGCCAGGAGGCCTGAAGCCATGCCACGTCCCCTGGTCATCGTCGGCGCCGGCGAACTGGCGCAGATCGCCTGCGAATACTTCACCCACGACAGCGACTACGCCGTGCTGGCCTTCAGCGTAGAGCGCGACTACCTGTCCACGCCGACCCTGGCCGGCCTGCCGGTGGTGGCCTACGAGGAACTCGAGCAACGCTATCCGCCGTCGCAGGTGGAGGTGTTCGTGGCGATTCCCGCCAGCGGCCTCAACCGGTTGCGCACGCGCTTCTACCTGGACGCCAAGCGTCGCGGCTACCGCATGGCCAGCTACGTCAGTTCGCAGGCCTTTGTCTGGCGCAACGTGGAACTGGGCGAGCACTGCTTCGTGTTCGAGCACAACGTGCTGCAGCCGTTCACCCGCATCGGCGCCAACTGCATCCTGTGGAGCGGCAACCACGTCGGCCACCGCACGGTGATCCATGACCACGTGTTCGTGGCCTCGCATGCGGTGATTTCCGGCTACTGCGAGATCGGCGCGGGCAGCTTCGTCGGGGTCAACGCCACGCTGAGCGACCGGGTCAAGGTGGCCGCCGACAACGTGATCGGCGCCGGCGCGCTGCTGACCCGCGACACCGAGCCGGGACGCATCTACGTCGGTGCGCCGGCGCGGGCGGTGGCCGGCAAGTCCAGCTTCGACGTGGACCTGTGAGGCACATGTTCGCCTGGCACAAACGTGGTCTTGTCTTCGATACCGCACGCGATGGCGTCGGCGGCTGGATGCGGCATTCGGCGCTGACGCCCACACCACTGCGGCTGGACGCCGAGCGTCTGCGCATCTACGCCGGCTTTCGCGACGACGCCGGCGTCAGTCGCATCGGCTACGTCGACGTGCGCGCCGACGATCCGACCCGGGTGCTGGGCGTCAGCGCAGCCCCCGTACTGGACATCGGCCGCGCCGGCTGTTTCGACGACAACGGCATGATCCTCGGCGACGTGGTGCACGGGCCGGACGGTCTCTACATGTTCTACGTCGGCTTCCAGCAGGTGGCGAAGGCCAAGTTCCTGGCCTTCACCGGCCTGGCCGTGTCCACCGACGGCGGCGACACGTTCCAGCGCCGCCAGGACACGCCGCTGCTGGACCGCGCGCCGGGCCGCAGCACCATCGCCGCGGTGCATTCGGCGCGCTATCGCGCTGGCCGCTGGCAGCTCTGGTACGCGGTGGGCGACGACTGGGAATGGCTCGGCGGCACGCCGTATCCGCGCTACCACATCCGCTGCGTGGAGACCGACGACCTGCAGGCGGTCCCGCGGCAGGACACCGTCTGCCTGCAACCGCAAGGCGACGAATACCGCATCGGCCGCCCGCGGGTGTACCGGCACGATGGCCGCTATCTGATGTACTTCACCCACGGCAGCCGCGATGGTGCCTATCTGCCGGGCATGGCGGTCAGCGACGACGGCCGCCACTGGCAGCGCTGCGA
>NZ_AQOK01000351.1:0-7309 GCF_000364645.1 Xanthomonas sp. SHU 308
CGCTGTGCTACCCGGCGCTGATCCGCCACGACGCGCGGCTGCTGCTGTTCTACAACGGCAACGACATGGGCCGCGACGGCTTCGGCGTGGCCGAGGTGGTGCTGCCCGTTGGCACCGTCTGGGAGGATGACGATGCTGTCGGTTAGGGGCTACACCGCGGCCGACGCACCGCTGTGGGATGCCGTGGTGGAGGCCTCGCGCAACGGCAATCTGCTGCACCGGCGCGGCTACATGGACTATCACGCGGCGCGCTTCGTCGATGCCTCCTTGCTGGTCGAGGATGCCGGCACGCCGGTGGCGGTGTTCCCGGCCAACCGCGACGGCGACGTGGTGACCAGCCATGCCGGGCTCAGCTATGCCGGTCTGGTGTCGACCCACGCGCTGCGCGCAACGGCGACGCTGGAAGTGTTCGAGCGCATCGCGGCGCATTACCGCGACGCCGGCGTGCGCACACTGCTGTACAAGGCGGTGCCGCATCTGTTCCACCGCAGCCCGGCGGAGGAGGATCTGTACGCGCTGCATCGGTTGGATGCGCGCCTCTACCGTCGCGACCTGTCCTCGGCGGTGCCGCTGCGCGTGCCGCCGCGCTTCGCTGCCGCACGCAAGCGCTCGGTGGCCAAGGCGCGCCGCGCCGGGCTGCGCGTGCAGCGCGTGGACGACCCGGCGCCGCTGCATGCGCTGCTGGGCGAGGTCCTGCAACGCCACGACGCGCGTCCGACCCACAGCCTGGACGAACTGCGCCTGCTGTGCGCGCGCTTCCCGGCGCAGATCGTGCCGTATGAGGTCCGCGACGGCGGCGACCTGCTGGCCGGCACGCTGGTGTACGACTTCGGCCACGTCGTCCACACCCAATACCTGGCCTGCTCGGAGCAAGGCCGCCGCGCCGATGCGCTGAGCCTGCTGCTGGCCGAGCTGATCGAGCAGGTCTACGCGCAGCGCGATTTCCTCAGCCTGGGCATTTCCACCGAGCAGCAGGGCCAGGTGCTCAACGCCGGCCTGGTCGAGCAGAAGGAGCGTTTCGGCGCGCGCGCGGTGGTTCACGATTTCTACCGTTGGGAGTTGCAATGAGCCTGCCGCCGGCCAGCGTGCCGTTCCTGGATCTGCGCGCGAGCAACGCGCGCTATGCCGATGAGCTCAAGGCCGCAGCGGCACGGGTGATCGATTCGGGCTGGTATGTGCTCGGCGAGGAGCTGGAGGCGTTCGAGCGCGAGTTCGCCGCCTACTGCGGCACGGCCCACGCCATCGGCGTCGGCAACGGCATGGACGCGCTGACCCTGATCCTGCGCGGCTACCGTGCGCTGGGTCGGCTGCACGAAGGCGACGAGGTGCTGGTGCCGGGCAACACCTTCATCGCCAGCTTCCTGGCGATCAGCGAGAACCGGCTGCGGCCAGTGCCGCTGGAGCCGGAGGCGGCCAGCTTCAATCTGGATCCGGCGCAGGTGGAGCGGGCGATCGGCCCGCGCACCAGGGCGATCCTGGCGGTCCACCTGTACGGACAGCTGGCCGACATGGCCGCACTGCGTGCCATCGCCGAGCGCCATGGGGTGCTGCTGCTCGAGGACGCCGCGCAGGCGCATGGTGCGCGCCGCGACGGCCGCCATGCGGGCAGCTTCGGCGATGCCGCCGGCTTCAGCTTCTTCCCCGGCAAGAACCTGGGCGCGTTGGGCGACGCCGGCGCCGTGACCACCGACGACGCCGAACTTGCGGCGCAACTCCGCGTGCTGCGCAACTACGGCTCGGACATCAAGTACCGGCATCTGGTGCAGGGCGTGAACTCGCGCCTGGACGAGCTGCAGGCGGCGCTGTTGCGGGTCAAGCTGCGCCACCTGGATGCCGATATCGCCGCGCGCCGCGCGATCGCCCAGCGCTACCTCGACGGCATCGCGCATCCGCAGATCGCCGTGCCGCAGGTGGCCGACCCGGCGGCGCATGCCTGGCACCTGTTCGTGGTGCGCTGCGCGCAGCGCGACGCGCTGCAACGGCATCTACAGGCCCAGGGCGTGCACTGCCTGGTGCATTATCCGACGCCGCCGCATCGGCAGCCGGCCTATCCGGAACTGGCCACCCTGCAGTTGCCGCTGTGCGAGCGCTTGGGTGCGGAGGTGTTGAGCCTGCCGATCGGCCCGACGCTGGACGCTGCGGCGGTGGCGCAGGTGATCGATGCCTGCCAGCGTTTCGGGGGTATGGCGGCATGAACGTGCTGCGCAGCGGCGTGTACAGCGGCGTGGCCACCGCGGCCAAGCTGCTGTCCGCGTTGCTGGTGCTGAAGCTGGTGGCGGTGTACGCCGGCCCGGCCGGGGTCGCCCGGCTCGGCCAGTTCACCAGCCTGATGTCGCTGCTGGCGGTGGTGGCAGGCGGCGGCATCGGCGCCGGCGTGGTCAAGTACGTGGCCGAGTACCGCGACGATGCACCGGCACTGGCCCGGCTGCTCGGTAGCGCACTCGGCTACGCCTGCGTCGCCGCGGTCGCGATGGGAGTGGCCGCGCTGCTGTGCAGCCGCCTGATCGCCGAGCGCCTGCTCGGCGATGCGCAGTACCAGCCGCTGATCTGCGTGCTGGCGGTGGCGCAGCTCGGCATTGCGCTGGCCAACTACATCCTGGCGGTGGTCAACGGCTTCATGGACGTGCGCCGGCTGGCCTTCGTCCAGGTCAGCGGCGCGGTGCTGAGCGTGCTGCTGGTGGCCGCGCTGGCGCACGGCATGGGCCTGTCCGGGGCGCTGCTGGGCCTGGTGCTGGGGCAGGTGGCCTGGCTGTGCGCCGGCCTCCCGGCGCTGCGACGCAGCCCGTATTTCCGCCGCGAGATGCTGCGCATCCGTTTCGATCCGGCGATGGTGCGGCGACTGGCCGGCTTCTCGGTCATGACCCTGGCCTCCGCGCTGCTGCCGCTGCTGGTCAACATCGGCGTGCGCGATCATCTGGCCGGCCAGTTCGGCTGGCAGCAGGTCGGTTACTGGCAGGCGGTGAGCCGCGTGTCCGATGCCTATCTGCTGTTCTTCACCACCGCCATCAACGTCTACTACCTGCCCAAGCTGGCGGCGTTGCATACGCGGCAGGCGCTGTGGCAGGAACTGCGCGGTGCCTACCGCTACGTGCTGCCGGCGGTGCTCCTCGCCGCAGCGGCGGTGTACCTGTGCCGCGACTGGATCACCCGACTGCTGTTCTCGGCGGATTTCGCCGCCGCGTTGCCGCTGTACGCGCCGCAACTGCTCGGCGACGTGCTCAAGATCGCCTCCTTCGTGCTGTCCTACCTGATGCTGGCCAAGGCGATGACGCGGCTGTTCGTGCTCTCCGAATGTCTGTTCGCCGCCAGCTACCTCGGCCTGGTGGTGCTGTTCACCGCGCGCATGGGCCTGATTGGCGCGGTCTACGCGTTCGCCTGCAACTACGCGCTGTACCTGGCGTTCAACATGCTGGTGGCGCGCCGCTACCTGCGAGGACTGGGCTGATGGATGCAACGTATACCCCGACGACGCTGCCGCTGGTGTCGGTGCTGATTCCGGCCTACAACCACGCGCGCTTCGTGCAGCGCTGCCTGGACAGCGTGCTGGAAGACCCGTACCCGAACAAGGAACTGGTGATCGTCGACGACGGCTCCAGCGACGGCACTGCCGAGCGCATCGCCGAGTGGATCGCGCAGCACGGCGACAGATTGCACGTGCGCTTCTGGCCGCGCGAGAACCTCGGCATCGCCGCCACGCTCAACCACCTGGTGGCGATGGCGCGCGGCGAGTTCCTGCGCCTGGGGGCCAGCGACGACTATCTGCTGCCCGGCGGATTAGGCGTGCAGGTGGCCTACCTGGGCGCGCATCCGCAAAAGGCCGCGGTGATCGGCGACGCCATCGTGGTCGACATCCAGGGCCGCACCGTGCACCAGAGCAGCATGCGCGACCTGCACGGCGTGGACAAACGCCTGTACCTGAGCGAGGCCGGCATCCGCCGCGCGGTGATCCGGCACTGGGCGGTGAGCGGGGCGGTGGCGCTGGTCCGGCGCAGCGCGCTGCATCCGGGCGCCGAATGGGACGAGGGCCTGCGCATCGAGGACTGGGATTTCTTCCTGCGCCTGGTCGCGCGCGACGCGCTGGGTTTCCTGGACGTGGCGGTCTGCGCCTACCGCGTGCACGACCACAACGCCAGCCGCACCCGGCATCTGCCCAGCCGCCTGGCCAACCTGGCCGAGTCGCGACAGGTGGCGCTGCGCCGCGCGCGCTTGTTCGATCCGGCCTGCCGCACCCTGCTGCACGCGCAGGCGCACTACATCGCCGCGAAGATCGCGTTCCTGCGGCGCAGCCCGCTGGCGCTGGGCGGACACCTGCTGGCGCATGCGTGGCTGTCGCTGTTGGCGCGGCTGCGCCAGGGCGGCCAACCGACGCTGGCCCAGCGCGGATGAGCCGGCTGCTGCGCCTGCCGTCGGCGTATTTCGGCCTGCCGCTGCTGCTGAGCTGCGCGCTGACCCTGCTCACCTTCGACCTGCCGCCGGGCTATCTCGCCGGCATCGCACTGCTGGCCGCCGTGGCGCTGGCGACGCTGGGCCTGGATGCGCTGCTCGGCATCCGCCTGCCGCCGCTGGCGGCGTTCCGGTCGCGCGAGTACGCCGGCACGCGCGAGGCCTTCGTCGCGCTCGGCTTGGCCGCCGCGGTGGGGCTGTTCTGCCTGCTGGACCTGCTGCTGTTCCCGATCCCGTTGCTGCACAACCCCTCCGCCTACGCCGACCTGAGCCCGCTGCAGGCGCACGTGCGGCATGTGTCGAACATGTGCTGGATCCTGCCGCCGATCGGCCTGCTGTGCGTGCGCGAGCGCAGCGTGCGCAACGCGCTGCTGCTGGCCGGCTTTGTGTTCCCGGTGCTGGTGATCGACCGCAACCGCCTGTTTGCGGCGGTGTTCAGCGTCGGCCTGTTGCTGTTGCTGCGCCGCGACCCGGCACGGCCGCTGCCGTGGAAACGGGTACTGGCGCTGCTGTGCGCCGGCGCCGCCGGGTTCTCGCTGTTGGGCACGCTGCGTTCCGGCTCGCTGGATTCGGTGGCGCTGCCGTTCGGCGCGCTGTACCGGGCCGCGCCGCAGGGCATCAAGTGGCTGCTGCTGTACATCGGCGCCGGCCCGTACAACTTCGGCGCGCTGCTTAGCAAGGGCTACGCCAACGCCAGTTTCCTGATCAACCAACTGGTGCCGCTCAGCGGCTCCATCGCCACCGCCGGGACCGGCATCCCGCTGGATGCGCCGAACATCAATGTCGGCACCGAGTTCCTGCCGTTCCTGCTGGCCGGCGGCCCCGGCGCCGCGCTGGCGGCGATGCTGGCGCTGTACGCGGCGCTGCTGTGGAGCGTGCGCCTACTCGGACGCGGCGTGGCGCTGTTCAACCTGCTGGTGTTCCTGCGCATCGCCTACGCCTGCGTGATGTCGCCGTTCGCGCCGCAGGCGTTCACCTGGACCAATGCCGGCTTCGTCGCGCTGTGCCTGCTGCTGCACGCCTGCAGCGCATTGCTGCCGAACCGCCGCGCGCCCGCCGCGGACGCGGCCCTGCCTTCCGTTTCCCCGAGATCCCCGCTGCCATGACCGACACCGCCATGCCCCAAGACGAAATCTACCTGCTCGACCTGTGGCGGATACTGCGGCGCGAATGGCGCTGGTGCCTGCTGCCGCTGCTGCTGGCATTGGCGCTGGCGGCGCTGTTCCTGCACGGCGCGACTCGCCAGTGGCAAGCGACCGCCTGGGTGCAGGTCGGCGAATTCGGCCCGACCCCGTCCGGACGCGACCCCAAGCTGGAGCCGTTCCAGCGGGTGATCGACCGGATTAAGACCCGGCAGTTCCAGGAACAGGTGCTGCACAGCGCCGGCGTGGCCCTGGACAGCCGCCAGGCCGCGCTGTACCGCGACAGCCTGAAGCTGGACCCCGACCCGTACGCCAACCTGATCCAGTTGACCCTGCGCGCGCAATCGCCGCAGCAGGCGCGACAACTGGCCACGGCCACCATCGCGCAGTTGCAGGCGCTGCACCGGCGCATCCAGGCCGGTCCGCTGCAGCAGGCCACCGCGCGACTGCAGGAGCTGGCCGCGGACATCGCCGCGACCCAGGCCGAGCGCGACCGCCTGCTGCAGCAGCAACGCGAAGGCCGCGGCAGCGTCGAGCAGCAATTGCTCGGCAACATGCTGCTGTCGGAGAAGACCGCCACGCTGCGCGGCCTCAAGGCTGAGCGCGAGGATCTGCTCGGCCGGCTCGGCACGCGCTACACCTACGACACCTCGGCGCCCTGGGAGACCTACGTGCCGCCGCGCGCGGCGTTTCCCAACCCGGTGCTGGTGCTGGCGGCGGCGCTGCTGGCCGGGCTCGGCGGCGGCGTACTGGCCGCGGTGGCGCGCAATGCGCTGCGCCGGCGGCAGGCGCGGCCGACAGGGGCGAGCGTCGCCGCCGCATAACAGCAGCTCGTCGATTCAACCAAACGGCGCTGCCGCCGCACCTACCTGCAGTACCGCGCGCTCGATGCGCGCGGATTCCGACAAGGGCAGGGCAGTGGAGAGGTGCAGGTGACAGCGAATGGCAAGGCGGGTGCAACGGCGCACACGACCACTCTGGACCCGGTGCGGTTGCTGGACACGCAGCGCGCCTTCGACAGCGTGGCCGCCGATTACGACGGCCCGCGCGGCAACAACGCGCTGATCCAGCGCATGCGCACCACCCTGTGGGACACGGTGGCGACGCAGTTGCCGGTCGGCTCGCGCCTGGTCGATCTGGGCTGCGGCACCGGCCTGGATGCGCACGCCTTCGCCCAGCGCGGCTACCGCGTGCTGGCCACCGACTGGTCGCCGCAGATGGTGGAGCGCACCCGTGCCCGCGCGCAGGATCCCAGTCTGCGCGGCCGGCTCAGCGTGGCCCATGTCGGCATCCAGCAACTGGATCTGCTCGACGGCGAGTTCGACGGCATGTACTCCAACTTCGGCCCGCTCAACTGCGCGCCGGACCTGCCCGACGTCGCGCGCCACTGCGCACGGCTGCTGCGCCGCGACGGCCGCCTGGTGTTCTCGGTGATCGGTCGCCTGTGCCCGTGGGAGCTGGGCCACTACCTGCTGCGTGGCCGCCTGCGCCGTGCCGCCGTGCGCGCCGCACGTGGCGCCACCGCCGTGGGCATGAACGGGCACACGATCTGGACCTGGTACTACTTCCCACGCGAGTTCTACCGCGCGTTCGCGCCGCATTTCGCGCTGGAGTCGTACCGGGCGCTCAGCCTGTGCCTGCCGCCGCCGTACCTGGTCGAGCACTACCAGCGCCATCCGCGCCTGGGCGAGGCGCTGGGCCGCCTCGACGACCGCATCGGCGGC
>NZ_AQOK01000352.1:0-3845 GCF_000364645.1 Xanthomonas sp. SHU 308
TTCCTGATCGTGCTGCGCAAGCGCTGAGCATGGCCGCGTCTGCCGCCCCCATCGACCTCTGCCTGGAGGGTGCGCGCGTCGCGCACGCCTGTGGGGCGGTGCACGCGCCGCTGGCGCTGCGCGCCGGCCGCATCGCCGCGGCGGCCACGCCGGCCGCGCTGCGCATCGATCTGCACGGGCAGTTGGTGCTGCCCGGCTTGATCAACGCCCACGAGCATCTGCACGTCAATGCGGTGCCGCCGCTGCCGCAGGCTGCGCCGTTCGCCAACAGCTATGCCTGGATCGACGCCTTCGCCGCGCATTTCCGCACGCCGGCGGTGACCGCCGCGCTGGCCCTGCCCAAGTCTTTGCGGCTGCGCCATGGCGGGTTGAAGAACCTGCTGGCCGGGGTGACCTGCGTGGCCCATCACGATCCCTGGCATGCCGCGCTGGACGCGGCCGACTTCCCGGTGGCGCTGCTGCGCGATTTCGGCTGGAGCTACACCTTGCACGGCCCCGACTACGGACCGCCGCTGGCACAGAGCTTCGCCGCGGCGTCCGCCGCCGGCTGGCCGTGGATGATCCACCTGGCCGAAGGTACCGACGCGGTGGCCGCCAGCGAACTCGCCGAGCTGGAGCGGCGTGGCTATCTGGCGGACAACACGGTGCTGATCCACGGCGTGGGCCTGGGCGCCGACGACGTCGCCCGCGTGCTCGCCTGCGGCGCGGCGGTGGTGTGGTGCCCGAGCAGCAACCTGACCCTGCTCGGACGCACCCTCGATCCGCAGCGCCTGAGCGCGGCCGGGCGCCTGGCGCTGGGCAGCGATGCGCGGGTCAGCGGCGGCCGCGACTTGCTCGAGGATCTGCGCCTGGCTGCCACCCACGGCCTGGACGCGACCCAGGCACTGCGCCTGGCCACGACCGCCGCGGCCGACATCCTGCGCATGCCGGATCGCGGGCATCTGGCGCCGGGCGCACACGCCGATCTGCTGATCGTCGCCGACCGTGGCGGCGCGCCTGCCAACAGCCTGGTCGGGCTGCCGCGCAGCGCGCTGCGCGCGGTGGTGCGCGATGGCCGGCCACGCATCGCCGATCCCGATTTCGCTCCATGGTTCGCCGCGTCCGGCGTGGACACGGTGCCGGTGACGCTGGACGGCGTGCCGAAGCTGCTGGCCGCAGATCTCGCCGACCCGGCGCTGCTCGCGCTGGAGCCGGGCCTGGAAGTCCAGATTGCGCCGCCGCGTTCACGCCTGACCCATTTGTCGCAGGCATGCCCGGCATGAGCGCCGTCACGACCCTCGATCCGCTGACCGCCTATGCGCTGTGGGCGGACAGCTACCCGGCGCAGGCGCACAACCCGGTGATGCAGGCCGAGCAGCGCGCCATGCTGGCCTTGCTGCCGCCGTCGTTGCGCGGCCAGCACGTGCTCGATGCCGGCTGCGGCAGCGGCCGCTACCTGCTGCATGCGCTGCAGCGTGGCGCCGGGCACGTCACCGGCGTGGACCTGTCGCCGCAGATGTTGACGCGCGCCGCGCAGGAACTGGCCGAGATCGACGCCGGCCGCTACACCTTGCGCGAAGGCAGCCTGGAGGCCTTGCCGCTGGCCGATGCCAGCACCGACCTCAGCATCTGCGCGCTGGCGCTGGGACATCTGCCGCAGTTGCCGCTGGCCCTGGCCGAGTTGCGCCGCGTCACCAGGCCCGGCGGTTGGGTGCTGTGCAGCGACGTGCACCCGATCGGCCCGGCGCTGGGCTGGCGCCGCGACTTCAAGGCCGGCGGCCAGCGCTACGCGGTGCGCCACACCCAGCACCTGTACAGCCACTGGCACGCCGCCTGCGCCGCGCTCGGGCTGGTCATCGACGCGGTCAGCGAACCGATGCTCGACCCGGCCGACATCCCCGCCGGTGCCCATTTCGATCCCGCTGCATTGCAGGTGCCGGTGGCCCTGGTGCTGCGCCTGCGGCGCCTGCCGTGACCCCCGTCCTGCGTCCGCACCGTATGTCCTCCACATCGAACACGCTGCTGGTCAATCCCACCATCACCAAGCCGTCCAGCGCCCGCTTTCCGCTGTCGCTGCTGAACCTGGCGGCGGCGCTGGATCGCACGGGCGACAGCCGCATCATCGACGGCAACGTCGACCGCGACTTCATCGACCGCAGCCTGCAGGCGCTGCAGGAGCAGCGCTTCGATGCGGTCGGCATCAGCGTGATGGGCGGGCCGCAACTGGCACCGTCGATCGCCCTGTCGCAGGCCATCCGTGCGCGCTTCCCGGCGCTGCCGATCGTCTGGGGCGGCTATTTTCCCACGCTGTACCCGGACACCGCGCTGGCCGCGCCGTACGTGGACTACGCGATCCGCGCGCAGGGCGAGGACACCTTGTCGGAACTGCTGGCCGCCTTGCGCGGCGAGGGGCCGACGCTGGCGCAGGTCGACGGGCTGTCCTGGAAGCACGACGGCGCCGTGGTGCACAACCGCAACCGCGCGTTCCAGCGCGGCGACGCGCTGCCATCGCTGCCGTACGAGAAGCTCGGCGATCCGCGCCGCTATCTCGGCCGCACCTTCCTCGGCCGCCGCACCGCCTCGCACCAGGCCGCGCTGGGCTGCCGTTTCCGCTGCACCTTCTGCGGGGTGGCGGCGATGTTCGGCGGCGCCACCGCCTTGCCGACCGCGGCCCGCCTGGAACGCGAGCTGGGCTATCTGAAATACGGCCTGGGCGCGGACTCGATCCAGTTCTTCGATCACAACTTCTTCGACCGCGAAGCCGACATGATCCCGCTGCTGGAGGTGATGGCGAAGCTGGAACTGCCGTGGTGGTGCTACGCCCGCGCCGACGCGCTGCTCAACCTGTCCGAGAGCACCTGGAAGCTGGTGCGCAAGAGCCGCCTGCGCATGGCCTACATCGGCGCCGAGTCGCCGAGCGGGGCGATGCTCAAGGAGATCCGCAAGGGCACGCGCCCGGACCAGACCCTGGAAGTGGCCGAACTGTGCCGGCGCAACGGGGTGATTCCGGAGCTGTCGTTCATGGTCGCGCCGCCGCAGGACAGCGAACGCGAGACCGAGCAGACCTTCGAGTTCATCCGCGAGCTGAAGCGGATCAACCCGCAGTCGGAAATCATCGTCTACGTGTATACCCCGCTGCCGGACAGCAGCCGCCACGAGAAGGACCGCGGCCGCCGCGCCGGCACGCCCTTGCTCGACCGCGACGGCGTGCCGGTGCAGTTCCCGCGCACGCCGGAGGAGTGGGCGCAGCCGCAGTGGGTGGACTACGCCTGCCACGCCGATGCGCCCTGGCTCACCGATGCGCTGCGCCAGCGCATCCGCGATTTCGTCACCGTGCTCGGCTGCCGCTATCCCACCGCGCAGGACCAGCGCTCGCCGGGCTGGGCCAAGCGCGGCCTCAGCGCGCTGGCCGCGTGGCGCTACCGCTACCGGCGCTACGACCGGCCATGGGAACTGAACCTGGCCAACCGGCTGGTGCGCCTGCACCGGCCGCAGGTATCCGGGATCTGAGCATGGACGGCAACGTCGACCGCGCCGTGCATGCCGTGCAACTCAACTTCGTGCCGTTGCCGGACGGGGTGACGCCGGAGCAGGCCTTCGCGCTGTGGCCGTCGCTGGCCGACATCGCCGAGGCGGTGGCCAGCGCCGGCACCCGCGTTTCGGTGATCCAGGCCGCCGCGGTCGATGCGTACCTGCAGCGCAACGGCGTGAACTATCACTTCGTGCGCCGTGCCGAGAGCGGGCGCCGGCGCCATCTGCGCCGCATCGCCGCGCTGCTGGCCGAGCTGGAGGCCGACGTGGTGCACGTGCACGGCCTGCAGTTCGCGCGCGAGGCGGCGACGCTGGCGCGCTGGCGGCCGTCGCTG
>NZ_AQOK01000353.1:0-2103 GCF_000364645.1 Xanthomonas sp. SHU 308
CGGCCTGGCGCTGCCGCGTCCGTTCGACCGCGGCGAGCAGTGGGGCTTCGACACCAGCAAGCGGCCGCCGGCCGAACGCGACGGCTATCGCCCGCCGGCCAAGCTGGCGGTGCTGCTGCCGCTGAGCGGCAGCCTGGCCACCGCGGCCGCGCCGGTGCGCGACGGTCTGCTTGCCGGCTACTACGGCGAGACCCGGCGGCGTCCTGCGATCGACTTCATCGACACCACCGGGACCCCGGCCGGTGCACTGGCCGCCTATCAGAAGGCGGTCGACGGCGGCGCCGACTTCGTGGTCGGCCCGCTCGGCCGCGACGAGGTCACCGCGTTGTTCGGGCGCGACGCGCTGCCGGTGCCGGTGCTGGCGCTGAACCGCGGCACCCACGCGCCGCCGGGCGGCAGCGCCGGCTTCTCGCTGGCGCCGGAAGACGACGGCATCGCCGCCGCCGAGTACCTGCTGGCGCACGAACGCCGCAATACGCTGGTGATCGGCAGCAACGACGACAACGGCCGCCGTGCGGTGGCCGCGTTCCGCGACCGCTTCAGCGAGCGCGGCGGCAAGGTCGCCGGCAGCGTCAGCGTCGCCGACACCCCGGGCGACATCGGCGCGCAACTGCGCAACGCCGGCGCCGCCGACTCGGTGCTGCTGGCGGTGAAGGGCAATACCGCCCGCGCGCTGGCGCCGCAACTGGCGCTGGCCGGTTTCGCCGGCAAGACCCGGGTGGCCACCTCGCAGTTGGTGCTGGGCACCGGCAAGCCGGAGGACGACCTGGTGCTGGACGGCATCGTCTACCCGAGCGAGCTGTGGAACGTGCGCGGCGTCGGCGGCCTGCCGGCGGCGACCAGCGTGGCCGACATGCTGCCGACCGCGCGCGGCCCGGCCGGGCGCCTGTTCGCGTTCGGCTACGACGCCTGGCAGATCACCGCGTACCTGGAAAAGCTGGCGACCGGCAAGGACAGCGGCCTGCGCGGCGCCACCGGCGTGCTGCACCTGGACGGCTTCGGCAACATCGTGCGCACCCCGGCCTGGTCCACTTTCAGCGGCGGGCGCCCGACCCCGCTGCCCGATGGAAACTGAGCGGCGCCGACGCGGCAATGCGGTGGAAGCGGCGGCGCGCGCCGAACTGGAGCGCGCCGGCCTGCGCCTGATCGCCGCCAACGTCGCCTTCCGCGGCGGCGAGCTGGACCTGGTGATGCAGCAGGCGCAGAGCCTGGTGTTCGTCGAAGTGCGCTACCGGCGCAGCGCCGCATTCGGCGGCGGCGCGGCCTCGGTCGATCTGCGCAAGCGCCGCCGCCTGCTGCTGGCGGCGCAGCTGTTCCTGGCCGCGCATCCGCAGTACGCCAACTGGCCGTGCCGCTTCGACGTGGTCGAGGCCGAAGGCGATCCGCCGCGGCTGACCTGGCTGCGCGACGCGTTCCGCGCCGAGGACTGCTGAGGTGCCCAGCGTCTTCACCCACGCCGCGGTGCCGCTGGCGCTGTGGGCCGCCGCCGATCGCGGCCGCATCTCCACCCGCCT
The DNA here is from genome assembly GCF_000364645.1 of Xanthomonas sp. SHU 308. Classification (NCBI taxonomy): domain Bacteria; kingdom Pseudomonadati; phylum Pseudomonadota; class Gammaproteobacteria; order Lysobacterales; family Lysobacteraceae; genus Xanthomonas; species Xanthomonas sp. SHU 308. Next base: position 1,515 of record NZ_AQOK01000353.1, read on the forward strand.
GCTCGGCGCCGGCATCGTCGCGGCGATGCTGCCCGACGCCGACGTGCTCGGCTTCGCCCTGCACATCCCTTACGCCGACGCCTTCGGCCATCGCGGCGCCAGCCACTCGCTGTTGTTCGCCGCGGTACTGGGCGTGCTCGGCGCGTTGCTGCACCGGCCCCTGCGCGCCGGCGCGCTGCAGGCGGCCGTCTGGCTGTTCGTCTGCACCGCCTCGCATCCGCTGCTCGATGCGATGACCTCCGGCGGCCTCGGCGTGGCCCTGGGGTGGCCGTGGAGCGAACAGCGCTGGTTCGCGCCATGGCGGCCGATCCGGGTCTCGCCGTTCGCCAACGGTTTCTTCAGCGCGCGCGGCATGGCCACGCTGTGGTCCGAACTACGCTGGGTGTGGCTGCCGCTGGCGCTGGCGGTGCTCACCTGGAAACTGCTGCAGCCGCCCTCGCCCTCCACTTCGTCGTCGCCACCTTCGCCATGACCACCGCCTTGCCCACCGCGCTCACCGACACCCTTTCCGCCCTGCTCGGCACCGAAGGCTGGCGCACCGATGCCGACAGCCGCCGCAGCTATGGCGAGGACGATTCGCGGCGCTGGG
>NZ_AQOK01000354.1:0-3272 GCF_000364645.1 Xanthomonas sp. SHU 308
TGAGCAGGTGCAGGCGATCGTGCGCGCCTGCCGCGCGCACCGCGTGCCGCTGGTAGCGCGCGGCGCCGGCACCGGCACCGCCGGCGCCGCGGTACCGTTCGCCGGCGGCGTGGTGCTGTCGTTCGCGCGCATGAACCGCATCCTGCAGCTGCGCCCGGCCGACCGCTGCGCGGTGGTCGAACCCGGCGTGCTCAACGGCGACCTGCAGCAGGCCCTGGCGCCGCACGGGCTGTTCTGGCCGCCGGATCCTTCCAGCGCGGAGATCTGCAGCGTCGGCGGCAACCTGTCGACCAATGCCGGCGGGCCACGCGCGGTGAAGTACGGCGCCACCCGCGACAACGTGCTCGGCCTGGTCGCGGTGACCGGCAGCGGCGAGCTGATCCGCTGCGGCGGCGCCTACACCAAGGACGCCACCGGCTACGACCTGACCCATCTGCTGGTCGGCAGCGAAGGCACCCTGGCGCTGATCGTGGAAGCGACGCTGAAGCTGTCGCCGCGGCCGCTGGCGCAGGCCGGCCTGCGCGCGCTGTACCGCGACGCCGCCACCGCCGCGGCGGCGGTGTCGCGGCTGATGGCGCAGCCGAGCACGCCGACCATGCTCGAGTTCATGGACCGCAGCGCGATCGCGCTGCTGCGCCGCAACGGCAGCGACGTAGCCGAGGCCGGCGCGATGCTGCTGATCGAGGCCGACGGCGACCACGACACCCTGCCCTACACGCTGCAGGCGCTGGGCGCCGCCGCCGAAGGCGACGGCCTGCTGGCGCTGGACGTAGCCGCCGACGGCAGCGCGCGCGACCGTCTGTGGGCCGCGCGCCGCGCGCTGTCGCCGGCGTTGCGCACGATCCGCCCGGGCAAGATCAACGAGGACGTGGTGGTGCCGGTGTCGCGCATCCCTGAGCTGGTGGCCGGCGTGGAAGCGCTGGCCGCCGAGTTCGACCTGCCGATCGTGGCCTTCGGCCATGCCGGCAACGGCAACCTGCACGTCAACATCATGTACGCGCCCGACGACGCCGCCGAAACCGCACGCGCACAGGCCGCCCTGCCGCGGCTGTTCGCGCTGGTGCTGTCGCTGGAAGGCACGCTGTCCGGCGAACACGGCATCGGCGTGGCCAAGCGCGACTACATGGACCAGGCCTTCAATGCCGCGACCCTTGACGCGATGCGCGCGATCAAGCGGGCGCTGGATCCGGATGGGATCCTCAATCCGGGGAAGGTGTTGCCGGGGTGTTGAGGGGACTCGGGACTCGGGATTTTCCGCGAGTGCGGAGTATTTGCGATTGCACTGTGGGAGGGACTTCAGTCCCTCCCACAAAATCGGATGGATCGCCGCTTCGGCAAGGCCGGCTTTTCTTTAAGAACTCACCACTTTGTTATCGAATCGCTCGACGGTGATTTGGCTCCGGACATCATTCTGCAGTCCCGAGTCCCGACGAAAGCTCCCTGCAACATCAGGCAGGAGCACGCCACGTTAGCCATGGCACTGCACGCCGATGAAGCGCAGCCCCACGCCCGGCTCGGTGGCGATATAACGCGGGGCCACCGCGCTGTCGCCGAGTTTCTGCCGCAGCTTGCCGACCAGGATGCGCAGGTAGTGGGTGTCGTCCTGGTGGGTGGGGCCCCATAGTTCGCGCAGCAGTTGCGGTTGCGTCACCACGCGGCCGCTGTGCCGCAGCAGCAGGGCGAGCAGCGCGTACTCCTTGCGACTGAGCGGCAGCGCTTCGCCGTCCAGGCGCACTTCGCGCAGGCCCAGGTGGATGTGCAGGTGGCCGTCGTCGAATACCGGCTCGGCCTCGCCGGCCACCGGCTGCATGCGCAGCAGCACGCGGATACGCGCCATCAGTTCCTGCACGCCGAACGGCTTGGTCACATAGTCGTTGGCGCCGGCGTCCAGCGCCTGCACCTTTTCGTCCTCGCCGGCGCGCACGGTGAGCATGATCACCGGCACCGACGACCATTGCCGCAATTCGCGCAGCACGCTGTGCCCGTCCTGGTCGGGCAGGCCGATGTCCAGCACCACCAGTTCGGCGCCGTGCGCGGCCAGTTGCGCCAGGCCCGCGGCGCCGGTGTCGGCCTGCAGCACGCGGTAGCCCTGCGCGCGCAGGCTGATGTCGAGGAAACGGCGGATCTGCGGCTCGTCGTCGATGACCAGCACGCGCGGCGGCGGAATCGGATCGGCGTGGGACTCAGTCGGCATCGGGGCGGGACGGCGGCGCGGCGGGTTCGATGAGCGGCAGGGTAATGCGGATCGTGGTGCCGCGGCCATCGGGGCCCGGCAATGCCTCGACGCTGCCACCGTGCGCGCCGATCATGCCCTGGCAGATGGTCAGGCCCAGGCCGGTGCCATGGCGGCCGCGGTCGCCGCGCTCGACGCTGTAGAACATGTCGAAGATGCGCGCGCGCTCGTCCTCGGGAATGCCCGGGCCGCGGTCGCTGATGTCGATGCGCAGGCGGCCCTCGACCATGCCCGCGGCCACCCGGATCGCCGCATCCGTCGGCGAGAACTTGGCCGCGTTCTCCAGCACGTTGAAGATTGCCTGCTCGACCAGCGCCGGGTGCACCCACAGCGTCGGCAGCTCGGCGGACAGGGCGATGTCCAGCCGCACCTGCGGCTGGTAGCGCTGCAGGCGCCGCGCGGCCGAGCCGATCAGTTCGTCCACGCCGATCCAGTCGCGGTTCAATGTCAGCCCGGTGTGACCGAGCCGGGTCATGTCCAGCAGGTTCTGGATGTAGCGGTCCAGGCGCTCGCCTTCCAGTTGGATCGTCTCGAGCAGGCTGCGGCGGTCCTCCGCGTCCATTGCCTTGCCGTAGCTGGACAGGCTGCTGGCCGCGCCGATCATCGCCGCCAGCGGCGAGCGCAGGTCGTGCGAGACCGAGGACAGCAGGGCCGAACGCAGCCGCTCGGTCTCGCCGCTGACCCGCGCGCTCTCCAGGTCGGCGACCAGCCGCGTACGCAGCGCGGCCTGGCCGATGTCCTCGACCATCGCCTCGGCCAGGCGCTGCTGCTCCAGGCCCGGGCGCTGCACGCCGGCGCCGAAGCGCAAGCCGACCACGCCGATGGTGCCGCGCTCGTGGCGCACCGGCAGGAACCACCAGCTCGCGCCGGCCAGCGTATCGGTGAAGCGACCGGTGGCCTGGCCGTGGCGCTGTGCCCAGTCGGCGGCGCTGCGGTCCACCGCGGCCATCGTCGGCGCGTAGTCGTCGGCGCCGTCATGCGCGCGCTCCAGCGGCTGCAGGCGCAGCCAGGCCTCGGCGTCGAGCGTGCCGGCGAGCGA
>NZ_AQOK01000355.1:0-2605 GCF_000364645.1 Xanthomonas sp. SHU 308
AGCGCGAAGCCGCCGCGCCGGCGCCGGACTTCGTGTACCGGCGACCGCCGCGCAGGTCGGGCGCGCCCGCCGCCGCCGAGGACTGAACCGGGCGCCGACACGGTCCCGGCGCGCCCGGTATCCCGTGCGCAGTCACCGCTTGCGACTACACTACGGCGCATCCCACTTCCCGGATCCCCGCCATGTCTCTTGCGCGTCTCGCTCCCCTGGTCCTGTGCGCGGCGCTCGCCGTGTCCGCCGCCCCGGCGCTCGCCCAGCGCACCGTCTCCGGCGATCTGCAGACGCAGATGTCGCCGCAGGAGTTCAAGGCGGCCGGGCTGGACAAGCTGTCGCCGCAGGAGCTGGCCGCGCTGAACGACTGGCTGCAGGGCAAGGTCGCCAAGGAAACCGCGGTGGCGCTGGAGAAGGCCAAGGAAGAGGGCCGCCGCGAGGTGATCACCAAGAACCGCGGCTTCTTCGACTTCGGCAGCGCCGAGCCGATCGAGAGCACCCTGGTGGGCGAGTTCTCCGGCTTCGCCAAAGGCCGCAAGTACGTGCTGGCCAACGGTCAGGAATGGGAGCAGACCGAGGCGGCGAGCCTGCCCAGCGTGCACCGCACCGCGCCCAAGGTGAAGATCACCCCCGGCATCATGGGCGTGTGGTACATGCAGATCGACAACTACAACACCCGCGCCAAGGTCCGTCGCATCAAATAGGATCGCGCGCCGTGAACCTGCGTCCGCGGCCGGGACTGGCCGACGCCTCGCACAGCCTCGCCGACGCGCTGCGCCGGCGCCTGCGCGCAAGCGATGTCTGGTTCATCGCCCTGGCCCTGCTGGTCGGCGTGATCGCCGGCCTGCTGACCCTGTTGCAGAGCAGCCTGGCACACGGCGCGCAGGCTCTGCTGTACGGCCTGGAGGCCGACGAGCGGCTCAGCGCCATGTCCGAACTGAGCGTGCACCAGTTGCTGGTGCTGCCGCTGGGCGGGCTGCTGGTCGGCCTGCTGGGCATGGCCGCACGCGCGCGCAAGCGGCAACTGGTCGACGCCGTCGAAGCCAACGCGCTGTATGGCGGGCGCATGTCGATGCGCGACAACCTGATCGTCTCCGTGCAGACCCTGTTCTCCAACGGCGTCGGTGCCTCGGTCGGCCTGGAGGCGGCGTACACGCAGATGGGCGCCGGCAGCGGCTCGCACCTGGGCCGGGTGCTGCGCCTGCGCCGCGCCGACATCCGCACCCTGGTCGGCGCCGGTGCCGGCGCGGCCATCGCGGCGGCCTTCGGCGCGCCGCTGGCCGGCGCGTTCTATGCGTTCGAGATCGTGATCGGCGCGTACTCGCCGTCGGCGCTGGCACCGGTGGCGGTGGCCTCACTGGGCGCGGTGTTCGTGTCGCAGTTGGCCGGAGTGCAGCCGTACCTGCTGCCGGCCTCGGCGGCCTCGGCGCTGGAGGCGCGCGACTACGTGCTGTACGCGCTGCTCGGCGTGCTCTGCGCGCTGCTGGCGGTGGCGGTGATGCGCCTGATCGGCGCGATCGAACAGGCGATCAACCGCAGCCCGCTGCCGCGCTGGGCACGCCCGGTCGCCGGCGGCCTGCTACTGATCCCGCTGGCGTTGATCACCCCGCAGGTGCTGTCCTCCGGACACGGCGCGCTGCACCTGGACCTGACCAGCCCGACCTCGCTGCGCTGGCTGGGCATCCTGTTGCTGCTCAAGTGCCTGGGCTCGGCGATCTCGCTGGGCTTCGGCTTCCGCGGCGGCCTGTTCTTCGCCTCGTTGTTCATGGGGTCGCTGGTCGGCGGGCTGTTCGCCGGCGTGCTGAATCTCGGCAGCGGCATGGCCTTGGTCGACGGCACCGCCGCGTCGCTGGCCGGCATGGCGGCGATGGCCGCCGCGGTGATCGGCGCGCCGATGACGATGGCGATGCTGGTACTGGAAGGCACCCACGATTTCGTGCTGGCCAGCGCAGTGATGGTGGCGGTGCTGGTCGCCAACACCATCGTCCGCCAGATCTTCGGCTACTCGTTCTCCACCTGGCGCCTGCACCTGCGCGGCGAGACCATCAAGAGCGCGCGCGACGTCGGCTGGGTCAAGCACCTCAGCGCCGGGCGGATGATGCAGAAGGACGTGCATCCGCTGGCCGCCACCACCAGCGTGGCCGAGTTCCGCCGCCGCTTCCCGCTCGGCTCGGGCACCCGCGTGGTGCTGGAGGACGAGAGCGGCCATTACGCTGGCCTGGTCACCCTGGCCGCCGCCTATGCCGACGGCGTCAACGCCGAGGCGGCCATCGTCGACTACGCCGGCAACCGCGACGTCGCCCTGCCCGCGGACACCGACGTGGTCACCGCCATGCGCCAGTTCGACCTGACCCAGAGCGACGAACTGGCGGTGGTCGACGAGCAGGGCAAGGTGCTGGGCGTGCTCAGCGAAAGCTTCGTGCGCAAGCGCTACGCCGAGGAACTGGACAAGCGCCAGCGCGAGCTGATGGGCGAGCGGGTGGATGATTGAGGGGCGGGGATTGGGGATTGGGGATTGGGGATTCGTTGGATTGCTACGGGCTGAAACGTTGAGGGCCGTGATCGCATGTCGCAGGAGCGGCTGCTGTGGGAGGGGCTTCAGCCCCGACGCCTG
>NZ_AQOK01000356.1:0-2207 GCF_000364645.1 Xanthomonas sp. SHU 308
GCTGAACGCGCCGGGACTGAAGTTCCTCCCACAAGAATGCTGGTCGCGCGGGTGGTACGGGAACAGCGGTGGAATCTCACACCCAATCCCCATTCCCCAATCACCGCAGCAGAGCCACCCGCTGCGCCAGCTTCTTGGCCGAGATGCCGGCGCGGGCGCCCAGTTCCTGGGCGAACAGCGACACCCGCAGTTCTTCCAGGTCCCAGCGCAGCGCTTGCCACTCCGGCGTGTCGCCGCGTCCGGCCGCGGCCGCGTCGGCCAGTGCGTCGACGAACGGCTTCAGCTCCAGCATCCGCGACTGGTCGCGCGCCGGATCGCGCTTGGCGCGTTCGGCGCGCAGGATCATCGCGCGCAGGTAGCGCGGGAACTGCGCCAGGGCAGTGGCCGGGGTCTCGCGCAGGAAGCCCGGATGCAGCAAGGCCGCCAGTTGCGCGCGCAGGTCGTCGAGGTTGCCGCTGGCCCAGCCCATCAGCGGCGATTCCAGTTGCGGTTTCAGTTCCGCCGCCGCGCCCATGATCGCCTCGGCCAGCTTCAGCCGCTCCATCGCCTCGCCGAACAGCTGCCTGGCGGCGGCGTCGCGGCGCTGGGCAAAACTGTCCGCATCGCGGATCGCCTCCAGCCCCTGTTCCAGCAGCGCATTCAACGCCGCTTCCACCAGGTCGCCACGCAGGCGTTCCTGCGATTCGATCGCCGCGTACAGCAGCCCGGTCTTGGGCGATACCGGCAACTGCTTGCGCGCCTGCTTGACCTTGTCGGCCAGGGCGATCTCCAGCAACCGACGCACGCCGCGCGGATGCGCCGCCTCGGCCTGCGTACGGTCGGCGAAGATGCGCAGGGCAGCGCTGTCGGCCTCGTCCACCAGCGCCGGATACGCAGGCACGCCGGCTTCGCCCGGCACCTGCAGCGGGATCGGCGTGGCCGGGAACTCGCGCAGCCCGGTCGCGGCCATGGCGCGGCCGGCGCGCGCGGCGAAGGCCTGCCCGGCACGTTCGCCGAAGCGCGCGCGCAGCGCGTCCAGGTCGCGCGATTCGGCCAGCACCTTGCCCGCCTCGTCGCGCAGGCGCAGGTTCATGCGCAGATGCGGCTCCAGCGTGCTCTCGTCGAACTCCAGCGCACTCAGCGGCGCGCCGGTGGCGCGCTGCAGGAACCGCGCCAGCTCGCCACGGATGTCGTCGGCGCTGGGCTGCGGGAACGCCTCGTAGAACGCACGCGCGAAGTCCGGCGCCGGCACGTAGTTGCGGCGCAGCGCCTTGGGCAGACTGCGGATCAGCGCCGCCGCCTTGTCGGTGACGAAGCCCGGCGCCAGCCACGACAGCCGCGCCGGGTCCAGCGCGTTGAGCAGGTGCACCGGCACCTCCAGGGTCACGCCGTCGTCGGCCGCGCCGGGTTCGAAGCGGTAGTGCAGTGGCAGCCGCGCATCGCCCAGCGGGAAATACGTGGGATAGCGCTCGGCGGCGCTGCCCTCGCCCGGCAACAGGTCGGCCAGCGACCAGTGCAGCGCGCGCCGCTGCTCCGGTGCCAGCGCCTTCCACCAGGCGTCCAGGCCGGAGGCGGAATGGATCTCGCCGGGAATCCGGTCCAGATACCAGCGCGCCTGCCAGTCCTCGTCGGCGACGATGCCGGCGCGACGCAGCTTGGCCTCCTCCTCGTGCGCCTGCGCCAGCACCTTCTGGTTGTCGGCGACGAAGCTGGCGCGCGTGTTGATCTCGCCTGGCACCAGGCCCTGGCGCACGAACAGCTCGTGCGCACCGGGCGGATCGATGCGGCCGTAGTGCACCGGCTTCTTCGGCGCCAGCACCAGCCCGAACAGGCTGATCTGCTCGGAGGCCAGCACCTGCCCCTGCGCGCGCGACCAGTGCGGATCGAAATGCTTGCGCGCCAGCAGGTGCGGCAATTCGGCGATCACCCAATCCGGCTCGATCGCCGCGTTGGTCAAACCCCACACCTTCTGCGTGTCCAGCAGCGTCGCCGGCAGCACCCACGGCGGCGGCTTGCGGGCAAGCGCCGAACCGGGGAACAGCAGGAAGCGGCGCTGCCGCGGCGCCAGGAAATCGCCCTTCTCGGTGCGGTGACCGACCTGGGTCGGCAGCCCGGCCAGCAAGGCGCGGTGCAGCGCCTGGTAGGCGGCGGCACGCTCGCGTTCGCTGGCACGCGGTGCCTCCCCGGCCTCGGCGGACGCCGGTGGCGCGGCTTGGGCCGCCGGTGCG
>NZ_AQOK01000357.1:0-3710 GCF_000364645.1 Xanthomonas sp. SHU 308
TGGCCAGCGCCGGCGGCGACCTGCCGCTGGTCGCCGCGCCGCACCCGGCGTGCGCGCCGCTGCTGGCGATCCAGAGCTTCTACCGTGCGATCAACGCCCTGGCGCTGCGCCGTGGCTACAACCCGGACCTGCCGCCGCATCTGAACAAAGTGACGGAGACCGTCTGATGACCACGGTGGCGCTGCGCAACGCGCGCGTGCTCGGCGAGGACGGGTTTCTCGACGGCGTCAGCGTGCTGCTGGAGGGCGGGCGCATCCTCGCCCTGCTCGACGACGCCGATCCGCGCGTGGCGGCAGCGCCGGTGCAGCACGACCTGGGCGGCGGCAGCCTGCTGCCGGGCTTCATCGACCTGCAGGTCAACGGCGGCGGCGGCGTGCTGTTCAACAACCGCACCGACGTCGAGGCGCTGCGCCGCATCGGCCAGGGCCATCGCCGCTACGGCACCACCGGCTACCTGCCGACGCTGATCAGCGACGACGTGGAGGTGATGCGCGCGGCGATCGCCGCCACCCGCCAGGCCATCGCCGAGGGGGTGCCGGGCGTGCTCGGCATCCACCTGGAAGGGCCGTACCTGGCGCCGGCGCGCAAGGGCACCCACAACGCCGACAAGTTCCGCGTGCCCGACGCCGACGAACTGGCCATGGCCGCCTCGCTGGACAACGGCGTCACCCTGATCACCCTGGCACCGGAACGCGTGCCGGCGGCCAGCATCCGCAGCCTGGCCGCGGCCGGTGCGCGCGTGTTCGCCGGCCACACCGCCGCCAGCTACGAAGAGACCCGCGCCGGGCTGGACGCCGGCATCTGCGGCTTCACCCATCTGTACAACGCCATGACTCCGCTGCAGGGACGCGATCCCGGCGTGGTCGGTGCGGCGCTGGAAGACCGCAACGCCTGGTGCGGGGTGATCGTCGACGGCGTGCACGTGCATCCGGCCAGCCTGCGCGTGGCGCTGGCGGCCAAGCCGCGCGGCACCGTGTTCCTGGTCACCGATGCGATGCCGATGGTCGGCGCCGACAGCCCCGCGTTCGACCTGTACGGCGAAACCATCACCGCCATCGACGGCGTGGTGCGCAACGCCGCCGGTGCCCTGGCCGGCTCGGCGCTGGACATGGCCAGCGCGGTGCGCAACAGCGTGCAGTGGCTGGGCGTGCCGCTGGAAGAAGCTGCGCGCATGGCCTCGCTGTACCCGGCGCAGTGCGTGGGCCTGGACCACCGCTACGGCCACATCGCGCCCGGCTATCAGGCCGACCTGGTGCTGCTGGACGATGCGTTGCAGGTCCGGCATACCTGGATCGCGGGCGCGATGGAGTAGCCGGCGGCGCTCCGGCTGCGCGCGCGTGCTGCCGTGCGCGTTGTACAGTGGTAGTCGCTGACAACGCAGGCGGTGATGCATGGAACCGAGCCGCTATCTCGACGAGCCGATGGACGCGGCCTGCCTCTTCACCGGGATCTCGGTGTCAGGCGCCGGCGAGCATGTGATTCCGCGCTGGCTGGCGCAACGCCATCAAGCTGCGGGCCGGGTGTTGCTCGGCGATGCCGGCAGCTTCGCCAGGCTCTGCGATTTCAAGGCGCCTGCCGATCCGCAGGCCAACGCCCAGTTCGGACGGCTGGAACAGCGCCTGTCGGAGGACTGGTCCGCGGTCGCGGACGATGAAGCGCATCTGTGGTTGATGAAGCTGTCGGTGGGAATGATGTTGCTGCACCGGCGATTTGCCGAAAATTCCCGGCATCCGGCCGCACCTGCCGGGTTCAACCCGCATGTCGCCGGCGTGCTCCTGAAGGCGTTTCGTGCCGGTTTCGCGGCGTGGAAGAACGGCGCCTACGTCAGGGAAGGAAGCCTCGTGCGGCTGCCATGGCAGAGCGGTCGGCTCGTGATCGCGCATCTGTTCGGGGCCAGCGAGATGGGCCTGCCCGAGGAAAATGGGCGTGCCATGTACATGTTCGCCCCCTATGGCCTGATGGCGGTCGGGCAACCTGGGGTCGGCATGTTAGTCGCCACCTTCTTCGAGCCCTCGCGAGATTTCGAGAAGCACCTGGCGGCGGCCAGCGCCATCGCCGCGGATGTCTCCGATCTGGCGTGTCGCGCAGCGTTGTCCCGCGCGTTCGCCACCGCGGTGCTGGGTCCGCTGATCGCGCGCTTGAGCGGCACCGCCGTCGATGACGCTGAGGTACTCGCGCTTGCCGCCAAGGGCCTGCGGGTGGAGTTCGCCGACCCGTCCGCGATCGATTCGGGATTCCGCGAGCTGCGGGCGCACGAACCTTGATGGTGGCAGCAGAACACTAGCCCGCGTGCTCTCCCGACCGCGTTGCCGACGGCCGCGCCGCGGCGATCGCCGCGATCCGCGCCTTGGCCAGCGCCTCGCCGATCTGCGGGCCGCTCAGGCCCTGCGCCGCCAGGTCGCGCGCGTTCACCGCCAGCGCCGCCGCATGCAAATGCTGCAGCGTGCGGCCCTGCGGGTAATCGGCGTCCTCGCTGCCGAGACGGCCGCGCTTGTCGGCCTCGCACACCGTGGCCAACTGCGCGACGCGCTCGGGCTTGCGGAAGCCGTCGCAGCGCTGCAGCAGTTCGTGCACGGTGCGGTCGCGCAATTCGGCCAGGCGATGCACGTTCAGATGCTCGCGGCAGGCGATCTCGGCCAGTTGCCGGTGCTCCTGCGGCACCTTGAGGCGTTCGCTCAGCGTGCGCAGCGGCGCCAGGCCGCGTTGCTCGTGCATCAGGTGGCGCGGCCATTCCTCCGGCGGCGTCAGTGCCTTGCCCAGGTCGTGGGTCAGCGCGGCGAAGCCGATCAGCGCATCGCCCGGCGCCAGCCGTGCGGCCATGTCGCTGACCAGCTCCTGGTGGCGCCCGGTGTCGACCTCGGGGTGGTACTCGGCGCGTTGCGGCACCCCGTACAGCGCGTCCAGCTCCGGCAGCACCCAGCGCAGCGCGTCGGCCTCGCGCAGCGTGCGCAGGAACGCCGAGGGCTGCGCCGAGGCCAGGCTGCGCCGCAGTTCCTGCCAGACACGTTCGGGCACCAGCGTTTCCAGTTCGCCGCCGGCGGCCATCGTGCGCATCAGCTCCATGGTCTCGGGCGCGACGACGAATCCCAGCGGCGCCAGCCGCGCCATGAACCGCGCCGCGCGCAGCACCCGCAGCGGATCCTCGGCGAAGGCCGGGCCAACGTGGCGCAGCACCCGCTGCTCGAGATCGCGCGCGCCGCCATAGGGGTCGACCAGACGCCCATCGGCCTCGTCGCGGGCGATGGCGTTGATGGTGAAGTCGCGCCGCTGCAGATCCTCTTCCAGCGTCACCGACGGATCGGCCTGCACCACGAAGCCGTGATAACCGCGCCCGGCCTTGCGCTCGGTGCGCGCCAGCGCGTACTCCTCGCCGCTGCGCGGATGCAGGAACACCGGGAAATCGCGCCCGACCTGCTTGTAGCCCAGCTCCAGCATCTGCTGCGCGCTGGCGCCGACCACCACCCAGTCGCGGTCGCCGGGCGGTTGACCGAGCAAGGCGTCGCGGACGGCGCCGCCGACGAGGTAGATGTTCATTGGGGGCTGGGAATGGGGAGTCGGGAATCGGGAATGGTAAAAGCAGATTCCCTTCGCCTGATGTCGCGCTGGCGTGTTGACCCAATGTTCGGCGCGGTTGCGCGCGGTGCGCCGTTGCGATTCCCCATTCTCTATTCCCGATTCCCGGCCGCCGCATCGGCGGCCGTACACACAAA
>NZ_AQOK01000358.1:0-2200 GCF_000364645.1 Xanthomonas sp. SHU 308
CTTCCGCGGCGCATCCAGCTTGCCGAGCATGCGCTCGGTGACCGGCAGGGCGTCGCCGTTGAGGCGCCAGTCGTAGATCACGCTGAAGGCCAGGATGCGCGCCACGTACTCGCGGGTTTCCTTGTAGCTGACTGTCTCGATCCAGAAGTCGGCATCGTGGCCCGGGCGCTGGCTCTGCCAGCGTGCGGCCGGGCCGGGGCCGGCGTTGTAGGCGGCGATGGTCAGGTAGGGCAGGCCGTAGGTGTTGAGCAACTGGCGCAGGTAGGCGGTGCCGATGGCGATGTTGGTGTCCGGGTCGTACAGGCTGGCGGCGCCGCCGTAGCCGGCCAGGCCGAGGTTGCGGGCAACGCTGGCGCCGGTGGCCGGCACCACCTGCATCAGGCCCATCGCATTGGCCGGCGAGCGGGCGTTGGGGTTGAACACGCTCTCGGCGCGGATTTCGGCGGCGACCCAGGACGGGTCGATCGCGTTCCTGCCGGCTTCGCGGCGGATGGTCTCGGCGTGGTGCAACGGGAAGCGCAGCGTGTACAGGCGCTGTTCCTCCGGACGCTTGCCGAGCCCGAACACCGCGCGGTCGAACCAACCGTTGTTGCTGGCCACTTCCACCGCCAGGCGCCGCTGGGTGTCGTCGAAACGGCTCAGCGCATCGTTCCACTCGGCCACGGCCCAGCCGGCGCGGTCGATCTTGAACAGCTCGAGCGCGCGGACCAGCGACGGATCGCGTGCCACCGCGGCCTGCGCCTGCGCGCTGTCGTTCGGTTCCCACGGGCACAACGCGTACGGCTGCTTGAGCCGGTCGGCGGCCAGGAAACCGTGGAAGGTGGCGGAGCTGGCCGCCGCGCGGTACAGCCGCTGCGCCTCGCTGGCATTACCTGTCTTCTCCGCCAGCCGCGCCTCGAAGTACTGCCAGCGCGAATCGTTGCGCTGCGCCGGCGGCATCTTGCGGATCGCGGCCAATGCCGCCGGCCAGTCGCCGCGCGCCATCGCCTCGCGCGCGCGCCACTCGTGCAGGCGTTCGTCGTACGCGGACTCGGGCACCGCGTTGAGCCGGCGCGCCGAATCGGGGCCGTACGAGGCCACCGTCCACAGCGCGATCTGGTACAGCACCGCACCGCGCTGCGCCTCGCTGAACTGCAGCGCCTGAGCGAATTGCGGCAGTTGCCGTTCGGCGGCGTCCGGATCGGTCTTGGCCAGCTTCGCCAGCCCGTCCACCGCCACCTTGCGGCTGCGCTCGGTCTTGGGCCAGGTCAGCGCACGCGTGTGCACCGCGTCCAGGAACGCCGCGTAGTCGTTGGCCAGGGCCAGGTCGGCCGCGGGCAGGCCGCGTGCGGCGGCGCGCATCACCGCCGGCTGCTGTGCGTCGGCGGCCGCTTCCACGCGCGCCCAGCGCAACGCATCGGTCATGCCGCCGCGCGCCTGCAGCACCGCGAACACCGGATCGCAGGCGTCGGGCAGCGACTTGCCGGCGTTGCGCCACAGCGCCTGCGCTTCGTCCACCCACTGCGCGTCGGCGCGGCCGGTGGCCTGGCGCGCATTGAGCTGGGCGCAGCGCAGGCCGAGGTTCTCGGTGGGTTTCCAGTTCGCCAGCAGCGCTGGCCAGTCCTCGCGCCGCGCCAGCGCCGGCAGCCACAGCGCACGGAAGCTCTCGGCCACCGGTTGCCCGGCGTAGCGCTTGAGGAAGTCCTGCGCCTGCGCATCGGACACCTTGTCGATGTTGCGGCGCAGGTTGGCGTACTCCAGCCAGCCGTACAGCGGATGCTGCTTGAACGCGGCCGCGCGGACCGGATCGAACCGGCCCTGCTCGGCATCGTCGATCGCCGAGCGGATCGCCGGGCGCTGGGCATCCAGGGACTGAGCGAGGGCGGGAACAGGGCCGCACAACGCGGCGGCGAACAGCAGGAGAGACGTGCGCAGGATCATGCGCGGGACTATACCGAACGCGGATGAATCGCCGTTTCAACGACGGGTGGAGCCGCGGCACGTCGTGTCAGTGCGATGCCCTGGAGCGTTGCAGATCGCTATTGCGTGCCGGCCTGCATTTTGTGCTCCGGCACGGGCGGGTGAGATGCGGGTGCAGCTTCGTACGCCTGAACTCCGCGAGTCGCTTCGCGCCGTACCCTTACCCCAACCCCTCTCCCAAGGGGAGAGGGGCTTTGGCGTTCCCCTTCTCCCATCGGGACCATGGCCCCCTTTTCGGGGG
>NZ_AQOK01000359.1:0-1256 GCF_000364645.1 Xanthomonas sp. SHU 308
CCTCCTGTCATCGCAGGTGCATGACAGTTGACTCCTACGAAAGCCACGCCGGCGGCCGCAGCGGCATCACGCGTGCTCGCTGCGCGCGCACGCAGCGCTCACTCCTCCGCCCAGCGCTGCGGACCATCGCCGTGCGCGGCCAGGGTGTCGGCCGGGTTGCTGAGCCGGCAGCGACGCAGCGACAGGCAGCCGCAGCCGATGCAGTCGGTGAGCTGGTGGCGCAGGCGGGTCAGCTGCAGGATGCGTGCGTCCAGTTCCTCGCGCCACACCGCCGACATCCGTGCCCACTCGGCGCGGGTCGGGGTGCGCGCGTCGGGCAACTGCGCGAAGGCGGCCTTGACGCTGTCCAGCGGCACGCCGACGCGTTGCGCCACGCGGATCACCGCCAGCCGGCGCAGCACGTCGCGCGTGTAGCGGCGCTGGTTGCCGGCGGTACGCATGCTGCGGATCAGGCCCTTGCTCTCGTAGAAATGCAGCGCCGACACGGCCACACCGCTGCGCGCGGCGACCTGTCCGACGCTCAGTTCCTCCTGCATCGCTTGACCTCGAGTCCGGTTGAGGTTGCATGCTGCACGTGCTGCACGCGCCCACGCAAGTCGCCGCCGGCAGACGTCCACCCTTTTCCCCAGGTTCGCCGATGCAAGACCACGCCACCACCGCCGCTGCTCCACCCGCCCCTGCCGCTGCCGGCTCCGTGCTGGCGCCGGCCTACCGCGCCACCACCGTCGGCATGGTCGCGCTGGTGTCGTTGATCGCCTTCGAGGCGCTGGCGGTGGCCGCGGCGATGCCGACCGTGGCGCGCGAACTGGATGGCCTGCGGCTGTACGCGCTGGCCTTCGGCGGCACTCTGGCCACCAGCGTGATCGGCATGACCGTGGCCGGGCGCTGGAGCGACCTGCACGGGCCGGCGGCGCCGCTGTGGGCCGGCCTGGCCTGCTTCGTCTGCGGGCTGCTGCTGGCCGGCTTCGCCCCGTCGATGGGATTCCTGCTGGCCGGCCGGCTGGTGCAGGGCCTGGGCGCCGGCGCGATCTCGGTGGTGCTGTACGTGCTGGTCGCGCGGCTGTATCCGCAGGCGATCCGCCCGCGCATGTTCGCCGCGTTCTCCGCCGGCTGGGTGGTGCCGTCGCTGATCGGCCCCAGCATCAGCGGGCTGATCGTCGAGCACGTCGGCTGGCGCTGGGTGTTCCTGGCGGTACCGCTGCTGGCGCTGCCGGCGGCGGCGCTGCTGTGGCCGGCATTGCGGCGCCTGCCGCCCG
>NZ_AQOK01000360.1:0-7253 GCF_000364645.1 Xanthomonas sp. SHU 308
TGGCAGCGCGCGCCCGAGTCGCTGGCCATGCGCAGCGCCGAGGCCTCGCTGGCCTTGCGCAGCGGCAACCTGCGCCAGGCGCGCAGCCTGCTGGTGGCCCTGCTGCGCGACAAGGACCCGCGCGGCTGGCGTTTCGCGCTGATCGCCCTGGTCAGCGGCAACCGCGATCCGGAGGTCGCGGCCAAGGCCCTGGACCAGTTGCTCGACGCCAATGCCATCCCCGACCAGCTCGAGGCCTGGCAGGAGTTCGGGCGCCTGGCGCTGCGCTTGGACCAGCCCAAGCTGGCCGAGCGCATCGTTGACCAGTTGGTCAAGCGTTTCCCGCAGGAGCCGCGCGTGGCGCTGCTGCATGCCACGCAGTTGCAGCAGGCGGGCAAGACCGAACAGGCGCGCGCGTTGCTGCAGGGCGTGGAGCCCAAGGTGTCCGGCGACCCGGAACTGCGCACGGCGCTGGCCTATGCCTACGACGCGATCGGCGACACCGCTGCCGCGGCGCGGGTGCTGGCGCTGGGGCCGCAGACCACCCAGAACTACGGCCTGCGCGCCTCGATGCTGGCCAAGCTGCAGGACAATGCGGCCCTGACCGCGCTGTACGACGAGCTGCGCAAGGGTGCCGACCGGCCCGATCCGGAGCGGCGCCTGCTGCTCGGCAAGATCGCCGAGTTCCTCAAACGCAACCAGGAAGCGGTGGACTGGTACCGCGGCGTGCCGGGTGGCCCGCTGCGTAGCGAGGCGCGGCTGCGCGCCGCCGGCGCGTTGTACGCGCTCGGCCAGAAGGACGCGGCCTTCGCCGAGGCGCGCGCGCTGCAGGACGATGCCGAGGCCGACGATGCCGCGCGCCGCGACGCCTACGTGTTGGAAGCGGAACTGCGCCAGCGCAGCGGCGACGACGCCGGCGAGCTGCAGGTGTTCGAGCGCGGCCTGGCTGCGTATCCGGACGACAACGCGCTGCTGTATGCGCGCGGACTGTCCTGGGAGCGTCGCGACCGCATCGACCGCGCCGAGGCCGACCTGCGCAAGATCCTGGTCACCGACCCGGAGAACGTGGCGGCGCTGAACGCGCTCGGCTACACCCTGGCCGATCGCACCAAGCGCTATCGCGAAGCGCTGCAGCTGATCGACCGCGCCCGCACCGCCGATCCCGACAATGCCGCGATCATCGACAGCTACGGCTGGGTGCTGTACCGGCTCGGCAAGACCCAGGAGGCGCTGGTGCAACTGCGTCGCGCCTGGAGCCTGGTGAAGGATCCAGAGATCGCCGCGCATATCGGCCAGGTGCTGTGGGAGCAGGGCAAGCACGAGGAGGCCAACAAGTACTTCGACGAGGCGCGCAAGCTCGATCCGGACAATCGAGCGTTGCGCCGCGCCCTGGACAAGGTGGCGCCGTGACCGCCGGCCTGCGTACCTCCTGGGCGCTGGTCGCCGGGCTGCTGCTGGCCGGTTGCAGTGCGCTGCCGACCCGCACCCCGTCGCCGGTCGCCGTCGCCGCCCCCGACGCCGCTGCGCAGCAGGCCGAGGCCGCGCGCGCGCAATGGCTGCGGGCGCATCCGGACTGGTCGTTCCAGGGGCGGGTGGCGATCACCAAGGGGCGCAACGGCGGCAGCGGCCGCATCGACTGGACCCAGCGGCAGCGCCAGTACGAGGTGCAACTCAGCGCGCCAGTGACCCGGCAGAGCTGGCGCCTGACCGGCGACAGCCACTCCGAGGCCGGGCGCCTGGAGGGGCTGGAGGGCGGTCCGCGCGACGGCGAGAACGCCGAACAGCTGCTGCTGGAGGCGACCGGCTGGGAGATCCCGGTCAACCTGCTGCCCGACTGGGTGCGCGGGCTGGTGGCGACCGACGCGCAGGCGCCGGAGCGGGTCGACTACGACGCGCAGGGCCGGCCGCATACGCTGCGGCAGATGGGTTGGGAGATCGAATTCCAGGACTGGTATCCGCCCAGCGACGGTCGTCCGGCGCTGCCGCGGCGCATCGAGGCGCGCAACGGCGACGCCAAGGTGCGCCTGCTGGTCGACGCCTGGACCGTGCCTGCGCCATGAGCGGGGGTACCGACGGGGGCTGGTCGTCCTGGCCGGCCCCGGCGAAGCTGAACCTGTTTCTGCAGATCACCGGCCGCCGGCCGGACGGCTACCACCAGTTGCAGACCGTGTTCCGCCTGCTGGACTGGGGCGATACGGTGCATCTGCGGCCGCGTGCGGACGGGGTGGTGGCGCGGATCGGTCCGTCCGTGGCAGGCGTCGCCGAGGCCGACGACCTGCTGGTGCGTGCCGCGCGCCTGCTGCAAAAATCGGCAAATATCGCCCAAGGTGTGGATATCCGCGTCGAAAAGCGCATTCCGGCCGGCGGTGGCTTCGGTGGCGGTTCGTCCGATGCGGCGACCGCGCTGGTGGCGCTGAATGCCCTGTGGGGCGCCGGGCTGGACGAAGACGCCCTGGCTGGCCTCGGCCTGTCGCTGGGCGCGGACGTGCCGGTGTTCGTGCGCGGGCGCGACGCCTGGGCCGAGGGCGTGGGTGAGCGATTGACCGCGCTGGCGCTGCCGCCGGCCTGGTATGTGCTGGCCGATCCGGGGGTGCACGTGCCCACCGCGGCCCTGTTCCAGTCCCCGGATTTGACGCGGGATGCTGCGCCCGCGAAAATAGCGGACTTCGTTTCAGGTTTCCTGCTCGGCAATGCGTTCGAGCCGGTCCTGCTTCGCCGCGAACCGGCCGTCCAGGCCACGTTCCAGGCGCTGGCCCGGATCGGTACGCCACGCCTGACCGGGTCGGGGAGCGGTTGTTTCGTCGAGTTCGCCGATCGCGCTGCCGCCGTGCGCGCGCTGGCGGACTTGCCGGACGGGATGCGCGCCTGGGTGGCAGGTGGCGTCCCGCGTTCGCCGCTGCTCGACGCGCTGGAGGCTTGACACAGGTTTACGCAGGGGCGTCGCCAAGAGGCCCAAGGCACCAGGTTTTGATCCTGGCATTCGTAGGTTCGAATCCTACCGCCCCTGCCATTATGCGAGTCCCTCGCAAAAGCCCGCACATCCATGTGCGGGGATTCAACAGGTGGAAGCATCGCTCCTCCTGGCTTCCCGATTCACATCGTTATCGTCGCCACACGCTCTTTGCAGCCACCCGAGAGACCCCTCATGCAAGACCAACGCAACCTGCTGGTGTTCTCCGGCAACGCCAACAAGCCCCTGGCCAAAAGCATCTGCCGCGAGCTGGGCGTGCGTCCGGGCAAGGCGATGGTCTCCAGCTTCTCCGATGGCGAAGTGCAGGTGGAGATCGAGGAGAACGTCCGCCGGCAGGAAGTGTTCGTGATCCAGCCGACCTGCGCGCCCAGCGCAGAGAACCTGATGGAGCTGCTGGTGATCATCGACGCGCTCAAGCGCGCCAGCGCCGCCAGCGTCACCGCGGTGGTGCCGTACTTCGGCTACTCGCGGCAGGACCGGCGCATGCGCTCCTCGCGCGTGCCGATCACCGCCAAGGTCGCGGCGAAGATGTTCAGCGCGGTCAACGCCGACCGCGTGCTGACCGTCGACCTGCACGCCGACCAGATCCAGGGTTTCTTCGACATCCCGGTCGACAACGTCTACGCCTCGCCGCTGCTGCTGGCCGACATCTGGCGCGCCTACGGCACCGACAACCTGATCGTGGTCTCGCCGGACGTGGGTGGCGTGGTCCGTGCCCGTGCGGTGGCCAAGCGCCTGGACGATGCGGACCTGGCGATCATCGACAAGCGCCGTCCGCGCGCCAACGTGTCCACGGTGATGAACATCATCGGCGACGTCGAGGGCAAGACCTGCGTGCTGGTCGACGACATCGTCGACACCGCCGGCACCCTGTGCGCCGCCGCGGCCGCGCTGAAGGAGCGGGGCGCCCTGAAGGTCGCCGCGTACTGCACGCATCCGGTGCTGTCCGGCCCGGCGGTGAGCAACATCAGCAATTCGCAGCTGGACGAACTGGTGGTCACCGACACGATTCCGCTGTCGGAGGCCGCCCGCGCCTGCGGCAAGATCCGCCAGCTCAGCGTCGCCGAGCTGCTGGCCGAAACCATCCGCCGCATCGCCTTCGGCGAGTCGGTGAGCTCGTTGTACGTGGATTAAAGGCTGGGAATGGGGGATCGGGAATAGGGAATGGGCGGAGCGCGGTATTGCGCTGTTGCGATTCCCCACTCCCGATTCCCCACTCCCGGCTTCACAGACTCTTCTGGTCGCGGAAGAGTCCTTCAAACCGCCGCGAGGCGGTTCATTCAACCAAGGTAGTAAACGCAAATGGCAACCACGCATGAAATCAAGGTTCAGCGCCGCGAAGTCGAGGGCAAGGGTGCGAGCCGCCGCCTCCGTCGCGACGGCCTGATCCCGGCGATCGTCTACGGTGGCGATCTGAAGCCGGTCAACATCCAGCTCGACCACAACGAAGTCTGGCTGGCCAGCCAGAACGACTGGTTCTATTCGTCCATCCTCAGCCTGAGCCTGAATGGCGACGTGCAGAAGGTGCTGCTGCGCGATATGCAGCGTCACCCGTTCAAGCAGCTGATCATGCACATCGACTTCCAGCGCGTGAACGACAACGAGGCCCTGCATGCCTCGGTGCCGCTGCACTTCATCAACGAGGACGTGTCCCCGGCCGGCAAGTCGGCCGAAGTGGTCGTCACCCACGAGCTGAACGAAATCCAGGTCGTGTGCCTGCCGAAGGACCTGCCGGAGTTCGTTGAAGTCGACCTGGCCGCGCTGTCGGTCGGCGACGTGATCCACCTGTCGGACCTGAAGCTGCCGGCTGGCGTCGAGCTGCCGGAACTGAAGCTGGGCAAGGAGCACGACGTGGCGGTGGTCATCGCCAAGCACGGCCGTGTCGAGGAAGAGCCGGAAGCCACCGACGCGGCGGCTGCCGCCGAGCCGGCCAAGAAGGACGGCAAGTAATCGCCTGCGCGGCGTCCGGGCCATCGGTCCGGACGCCGCGGCGATGCATTGCGCATGACTGGTCTGCGTCTGATCGTCGGCCTGGGCAATCCCGGCGCCGAACACGCGAATACCCGGCACAACGCCGGGTTTCGTTTTGTCGACGCGTTGGCCGAGCGGGCCGGCGCGCGCTGGAGTGTGGACGCCAAGCTGTTCGGCGAGACCGCCAAGGTCGAGGTCGCGGGGCAGTCGGTGTGGCTGCTGAAGCCGGCCACCTTCATGAACCTCAGCGGCAAGTCGGTCACGGCCGCCTTGCGCTTCTGGAAGATCGAACCGGCGCAGGCGCTGCTGGCGCATGACGAGCTGGACCTGGCGCCGGGCACGGCGCGGCTCAAGTTCGACGGCGGCCACGGCGGCCAGAACGGACTGCGCGATACCATCCGCCTGCTCGGGCATGCCGGCTTCCACCGCCTGCGCATCGGCATCGGCCATCCCGGCCACAAGGACAAGGTGGTGCCCTGGGTGCTGGGGCGCGCCGGCAAGGACGACCAGGTCCTCATCGATCGCGCCATCGACGACGCCATCGACGTGCTGCCGCTGGCCGTGCAGGGCGATTTCAACGAGGCGATGAAGCGGTTGCATACGCAGGGGAAATAGGGAATGGGGAATGGGGAATGGAAAGGCGGCTATGCTTTCCGATTCCCTATTCCCGATTCTCCATTCCCGGATCACACACATGGGCATCAAATGCGGCATCGTCGGCCTGCCCAACGTCGGCAAGTCGACCCTGTTCAATGCGCTGACCAAGGCGGGCATCGCTGCGGCCAATTTTCCGTTCTGCACCATCGAGCCGAACGTGGGCGTGGTGCCGGTGCCGGATCCGCGCCTGAACGCGCTGGCGGCGATCATCAATCCGCAGAAGGTCGTGCCGACCGCGGTCGAGTTCGTCGACATCGCCGGCCTGGTCGCCGGTGCGGCCAGCGGTGAGGGCCTGGGCAACAAGTTCCTGGCGCACATCCGCGAGGTCGATGCGATCACCCACGTGGTGCGCTGCTTCGAGCATGGCGACATCATCCATGTGAACAACAAGGTCGATCCGGTCTCCGACATCGAGACCATCGATACCGAGCTGGCCCTGGCCGATCTGGACAGCGTCGAGAAGGCGCTCAACCGCGCCGAGCGTTCGGCCAAGGGCGGCGACAAGGACGCGGCGGCGCGCAAGCCGGTGCTGGCCAAGCTGCAGGCCGCGCTGGCCGAGGGCAAGGCCGGGCGCAACGCCGGGCTGGACGAGGAAGAGAAGGCGCTGGTGCGCGACCTGTTCCTGCTCACCCTCAAGCCGGTGATGTACATCGCCAACGTGCTGGAAGACGGCTTCGAGAACAATCCGCACCTGGATGCGGTGCGCGCGCATGCCGCCGCCGAGGGCGCCGAGGTGGTCCCGGTGTCGGCGGCGATCGAGGAAGAGCTGTCGCAGCTGGACGACGCCGACCGCGATGCGTTCCTGGCCGATCTGGGCCTGAGCGAGCCGGGCCTGAACCGGGTGATCCGCGCCGGCTACACCCTGCTGGGGCTGCAGACCTACTTCACCGCTGGCGTGAAGGAAGTGCGCGCCTGGACGGTCAAGGCCGGGTCGACCGCACCGCAGGCCGCGGCGGTGATCCACACCGACTTCGAGAAGGGCTTCATCCGCGCCGAAACCATCGCCTACGACGACTTCATCAAGTACAAGGGCGAGGCCGGTGCCAAGGAAGCCGGACGCCTGCGTCTGGAAGGCAAGGAGTACCGCGTGCAGGAAGGCGATATCCTGCATTTCCGCTTCAACGTCTGATGCGTGCGCGTGTCCAGGCTGGGCGCGCGCGGGCAACGACGATTTCCTGCGACATCGCGTCAAAATACTGTTGACAAGGCGGGGATGTCAGGGAAGAATAGCGGGCTGTTTCACCCCTCTCTGATTTCGGCCTCGCAGCCGGGTTCGAGTGGGTAAGTTGGAGGGATACCCAAGCGGCCAACGGGGGCAGACTGTAAATCTGCTGGCTTACGCCTTCGGTGGTTCGAATCCACCTCCCTCCACCAGTTATTTTGTTGTGGCAGTGCGGCATCCCGTAGCGGGAGTAGTTCAACGGTAGAACCTCAGCCTTCCAAGCTGATGGTGCGGGTTCGATTCCCGTCTCCCGCTCCATTGAACGCGCTTGTGTCACAATAGAACAACGCTCACGTAGCTCAGTCGGTAGAGCACCTCCTTGGTAAGGAGGAGGTCGAAGGTTCGATTCCTTTCGTGAGCACCATATTCAGTCGTCAAATCTTTCTACGATCACCGAGAAGAAGCAGCCATGGCCAAGGGTAAGTTCGAGCGCACCAAGCCGCACGTCAACGT
>NZ_AQOK01000361.1:0-2857 GCF_000364645.1 Xanthomonas sp. SHU 308
TGGCCGCGGTCGCGCCGCTGCTGCCGCACGCGGCCCTGGCGGACACCGCGCAGCGGCTGGTCGCCGGCGATCTGTCCGCCTCCATGGCCGAGGGCGCGCTGTCCGCGACGCAACTGCGGCTGGCCTACGCGGCGGCCTTCGGCACGCTCACCCGGGTGCTGGCGGCGATCACCGCGCTGGCGGCGATCGCGATCTGCCTGTTGCTCGGGCGCACGCCGCAAGACGCGGTGGATGAAAGCCGCTGATACCTGCGGGGAAGTCTCGTGCAGGAGCGGCTTCAGCCGCGATGGGCGTGACCGGCGAAGGCCTGTCGCGGCTGAAGCAGCTTCTACGCGGTCACACCTCGGTCCGCTGTGGCAATGAGCGCGATGGGAGGCCTTCGGATGTCACCACCGCGCCGACATACATCGTAGCGAGGCCTGTTCCGCGGTGTTCATTGCGCAGCGACGCGGGCCGACACGTCCAGCGCCAGCAGCGCCTGCGCGGTCTGCTGCGCCTGCACCCGCAGCTCGGGGATCGCCAGGCTTTCCCACAGGCTGCCGATGCGCAGGCTGCCGAGCACGCGGATCCGCGGCGTGGCGCGGCCGTCGGCGTCGAGCAGCGCGCCGTCGGCGGCGCTGCCCACGCCGATGCCGTGCGGCCCCGGCTGCGCATGGCCGCAACCCAGCAACTGGTGCAGCAGCGGATTGCGCATGGTCTGGACGCGCAGTTCGACGCCGGTGGCGTTGATCACGCAGTGGGCGTCGAGCTGCAGCGGCACGCCGTCTGCGCCCATGCCGTTGACCTGCACGCAGGCGCCGACCGGGAACACCGTGTCCAGCCGCGCGCGGTGCAGGCGCAACTGGCCGACCCGGCGCATCGCCTGCAGCTGCGCGAACACCGGCGCGGCAATGCGATGCCGGTGCACGTCCCAGTAGCGCACCACGTGGCGCAGGAAGCGGCGCTGCTCGGTGATCGACAGCGATTGCCACAGCGCCTGGCTCAGCGGGCGTATCCGGTCCATCACGCTCTGCCAGGGCCGGCCCTGCGCCTGTGCCGCGGCGGCATGGCGACGCAGCGCGCGCACGCGCTGGCGCAGCGGCATCGCCAGCAATGCCTGCGCATCGAAATCGGCCAGCGCGCCATGCGCGGCATGCGGCAACGGCAGCAAGGCGTGCCGCGAGACCACGTGCACCGGGCCGCGGTGCGCATTGGCCAGCAGCGTCAGCACGCTGTCGGCCATGCTCAGGCCGGAGCCGACGATGCACACCGTGGCCTCGCGCGGAATCGCCTGCAACTGCGCATAGTCCCAGGCCTCGATCCGCGACGGCGCGTCGAGACCGGGAGCGCCGCGCGCCGGCAGCGGACGCAGGCTGTTGCCCAGCGCCAGCACGGTGGCGCCAGCGTGCAGCTGTCCACCGTCGTGCAATTGCAGAATCTGACCGCCCGTCGGCTGCGGATGCAGCGCCAGCACCCGCGCCTGGCGCCATTGCAGGCGCGCCGGCCCGGCGGTCTGCGCCTGCCACAGGCGTGCGCGCAGATAGGCGGCGTAATGGCGGCGCTGCACATAGGCCTCGGCCAGTGCGGCGCGCGACAGCAGCGGATACAACGCCTGCTGCTGCAGCCAGTCGAGGAAGTCGTCGGGCGCGTCGGCGAATGCGCTCATGCGCCCGGTCGTCACGTTCAACAGGTGCTCGGCGCAGGGCGTCGCATAGGCCACGCCCTGCGCCAGCGACGGCTGCGATTCGATCAATTGCACGCGCAGCGCGGTGCCGGCCTGGCGCAGCAACTGCAGCGCGGCCAGCACGCCGGCCGCGCCGCCGCCGACGATGGCGATGTCGCAGTCGTCGTCGGCCGGTTCGCTGGGCACAAGCTCATTCATGCCGCGATTGTAAGGGAAGCCCCCACCGGCCCGGCCCGCGGCTGAGAACCGTGGTGCATGTGCCGGCACCGATCGCGCATGAGCGCGTCATGCGCCTGTCATCGGCATGCGTCACATCAGTGCATCGGCCAGGCGCGCGATGCCTTCGCGGCTGCGCCGCCAGGCCGGTCGCTTACGCCAGTCCTGCAACGTCAGCACCCGCGCGTCGGCCAGGTAGTCGGCCTCCACCGCGCGCAGCCGCTGCACCACCGCGGCGCTGTAGCACAGCATGCCGACCTCGGCGTTCAACGCGAACGAGCGGATGTCCAGGTTGATCGAGCCGACCAGGGCGATGCCCTCATCCACGCTCAGGTGCTTGGCGTGCAGGAAGCATGGCCGGTACAGCGCGATCTTGACCCCGCTGCGCAGAAGTTCGTCGTAATACGCCTCCTGCGCCCAGGCGGTGAGCCGCTGGTTGTTGCTCTCGGACAGGATCAACTGCACGTCCACCCCGGACAGCGCGGCGATGCGCAGCGCGCTGAGCGTGGCCTCGTCCGGCACGAAGTACGGCGTGACCATGACGATGCGCCGCCGCGCTAGATGGATCAGCGCGTTGACCGTGTCGCGGGCGTTCTCGAACGGGTACGCCGGCCCGCTGGGCAACAGCTGCGCGGCGACGCCGCCGCCGTGGATGGAGGCGGGCGCGACCACGCTCAGGCGCTGCCCCGTCTCGATGAACCAGTCGCTGGCGAACACCGCTTCCAGGTGCGCCACCACCGGTCCCTGCACCCGCGCCACCAGCTCGCGGTTGGGATGGCCGGGGACGAACTGCGGTTCGGCCAGGTTCTGCGAGCCGATGTAGCCGACGCGGTTGTCGATCACCGCGATCTTGCGGTGGTTGCGCAGGTCCATGCGACCGCTGCGGCGCCAGCGCAGCCCGCCCGGCAGCAGCGCCTGCACCTCGACCCCGGCCGCGTGCAGGCGCTTGCGGTAGCGGCGCAGGCCGCGGCGGCCACC
>NZ_AQOK01000362.1:0-3567 GCF_000364645.1 Xanthomonas sp. SHU 308
GCGCCGCAGTTCCGGGCCACCGCGCCGGCCGCGACCGCACTGGTGGCGACTTCGGTGGTGGTGACGGCGCTGCTGGTGCCGCCGCTCACCGCCGCCTATGCGCGCAGGATGGCGCGGACCGCGTCGCCGCCGGCGCCAGACGCCTGACCCGCGTGCCGATCCGCGACCGTCGCGGCGCGCTTTGCGCGACAATACGCGGATGCCGATGCACCCCACCACCAAAGCCCAGCTGCAAATCCATTTCTGCGTCCTGCTGTGGGGGATCACCGCGATTCTCGGCAAGCTGATCACCCTGCCCGCGCTGCCGCTGGTGTGGTGGCGGATGCTGATGGTGGTGGCGGCGCTGGCGCTGCTGCCGCGGGTGTGGCGCGGCCTGGCGGCGCTGACGCCGAAACTGGCGCTCGGCTACGCGGTGGTCGGCGCCTTGGTCGGCCTGCACTGGCTCACGTTCTACGGCGCGATCAAGCTTGCCAACGCCTCGGTCGCGGCGACCTGCATCGCGCTGGCGCCGGTGTTCACCGCGGTGATCGAACCGTGGGTGGCGAAACGGCCGTTCCGTCCCAGCGAACTGGCCTTCGGCCTGGCGGTACTGCCCGGCGTGGCCCTGGTGGTCGGCGGAGTGCCACACGGGATGCGTGCCGGTGTCGCCGTCGGCGCGGTGTCGGCGCTGCTGGTGGCGGCCTTCGGCTCGCTCAACAAGCGCCTGGTCGACCATGCCGATCCGCTGACCGTGACCGCACTGGAACTGGGCGCCGGCACCCTGACCCTGACCGCGCTGGCGCCGTTGCTGCCGTTCGTGCTGCCGGCGTTGAGCGGGCCCTTGCTGGTGCTGCCCAGCCTGCACGACACCGCGCTGCTGCTGGCGCTGGCGCTGCTGTGCACGCTGCTGCCGTTCGCCCTGGCCCTGGTCGCATTGCGCCGGCTCAGCGCCTACGCGGTGCAACTGGTCACCAACCTGGAACCGGTCTACGCGATCGTGTTCGCGATAGTGCTGCTGGACGAGCAGCGCCAGCTCACCGGGCTGTTCTACCTCGGCGTGGCGGTGATCCTGGGCGCGGTGTTCCTGCATCCGCTGCTGACCCGCACGCGTCCGGTGCAGCACCCGGAGCTGCTGGCCACCTGCGAGGCGAAGAACGTGGTGGAGTGAGCGCGGGGGCGCTCACTTCGGGATTGGGGATTGGGGATTGGGGATTGGCCCCATCCTGCGCATTTGCGGCATGACCGCAGGCCCAACTCAAACGATGCGGTATGTTCGGGGAGGCGCGGTACTTCTAGCCCCTCTCCCCCCGGGAGAGGGGTTGGGGTGAGGGTACGGCGCGAAAGCGTCTGCGTAATCTGCCTTCGCGAGGCGACGCGCCCTCCCCCTGCGGGGAACTTTTTCCCGTGGAACGAGGATCCCGAGGATCGTCCCACGTTGACGTGGCGTACTTACGCCGCCAGCGACACGCAATCGCGGCCGGCACGCTTGGCCTGGTACAGGCCCTGGTCGGCACGCTTGAGCAGGTCCTCGGCGCTTTCGCGTCCCTGCAGCGTGGCCACGCCGATGCTGGCGGTGAGCGACACGCCGAGCTGCAGCAGACTGGTGTCCTGGCGCAGGCGCTCGCAGGCGCGCATGGCCTGCGCCGCGTCCATCCCCGGCAGCAACAGCGCGAACTCGCCGCCGCCGTAGCGCGCCACGACGCTCTCGGGCGGCAGGCGCGCGCGCAGCATGTCGGCCAGCGCCAGCAGCGCCTCATCGCCCTTGTCGTGACCATGCAGGTCGTTGACGCTCTTGAAGTAGTCCAGATCCAGGATCGCCACGCTGAGCGGCGCCGAACCCGGCTGCGCCGCCTCGGCATGGATCATCAACGCGGTGGCGAAGGCGCGGCGGTTGAGCAGGCCGGTCAGCGGATCGGTGCGCGCCTGTTCCAGCAGTTCGGCGTTGAGCGATTCCAGCGATTCCTGGTACTGCAGCAGCTGCTGCTCGTACCAGGCGCGTTCGCGCAACTGCAGCGCCAGCGCATGGCTGCTGCGGCGCAGTTCGATCAGCTGCATCACCTGCCGCGACAGCGCCTGCAGCGCCGCCAGTTGTTCCGGCTGCAGGGTGCGCGGACGGTTGTCGAGCACGCACACCGTGCCGACCGGCAGGCCATCGCGGGTCAGCAGCGGCGCGCCGGCGTAGAAGCGCACCCCGCCCTCGGTGACCAGCGGATTGTGCTGGAAGCGCGCATCGGCGGTGGCGTCGGCGACCACCATGACCTGCTCCGGGGTCAGGATGGTATGGCCGCAGAACGACTCGTCGCGCGCAGTGCTCAACAGGCACACGTTGCGCTGCGCCTTCAGCCACTGGCGCTCGTCGTCGACCAGCGAGATCAGCGCCGAGGGCGTGTCGCACAGCTTGGCGGCGATGCCGACCAGATCGTCGTAGGACGCTTCCGGTTCGGTGTCCAGGATCTGCAATGCGTGCAACGCCTGCAGGCGTGCGGCTTCGTTGTCGGGCTTGCGGGGCTTGATCACGGAATACCCGGCGGCGGCGATGGTTCGCGTTGCGCAGTATGGCCAAATCCGCGGCGGACGCCAGCCCTGGCGGGCGCGCCGCCTGTACGGTTGGGCCGCGCGGCGTCAGCCGAACGCCGACACTGCGACGTGGTTACCACTCCTGGCGCTGCGGCAGCAGGCCGCGCAGTTCCTGTTCGGTAAGATTGCGCCACTGGCCCGGCTTCAGCGCGCCGAGCTTGATGTTGTCGATGCGCACGCGGCGCAACTGGGTGACCCGGTAGTCGAACGCCGCGGCCATCAAGCGGATCTGCCGGTTGAGTCCCTGCTCCAGCACGATGCGGAAGCCGAACTTGGCGATCCGCGCGGTGCGACACGGCAGGGTCATCTGGTCGTGCACGCGCACGCCGCGCGCCATGCCGCGCAGGAATTCGTCGGTGACCGGCTTGTTCACCGCCACCAGGTATTCCTTCTGATGGCGGTTCTCCGCGCGCAGGATCTCGTTGACGATGTCGCCGTTGCTGGTCATCAGGATCAGCCCCTCGGACTCCTTGTCCAGGCGCCCGATCGGGAAGATGCGCTGCTCGTGGCCGACGAAGTCGACGATGTTGCCCTTGACCGCGCTCTCGGTGGTGCAGGTCACCCCGACCGGCTTGTTCAGCGCGATGTAGACGTGGCGGCGCCCGCTCTTGGCCTTGGCGCGAGCGCGCAACGGCTGCCCGTCGACCTTGACCTCGTCGCCCTCGCCCACCACCGAACCGACCCCACCCGGCTGGCCGTTGACGGTGACCCGGCGCGCGGCGATCAGCCGATCGGCCTCCCGGCGCGAGCAAAAACCGGTCTCGGCGATGTGCTTGTTGAGGCGGACGGACATGGGCTGGGAGCTGGGAATGGGGAGTTGGGAATGGGGAATGGCAACAGCGGGCTGCTGCCGGCTGGGCCATGGCTAACGTCGGGAACGACGGCAGGGAGCGGCAGCGGGGACGCCCCCCATTCCCGATTCCCTACTCCCTGTTCCCGGCCTCTCAGCGCTTCGGCGGCCCCTTGCGCGGCGGCCGGTCGGCGGCGAAGCGGCCGGCCGGGCGCGGGCCG
>NZ_AQOK01000363.1:0-1777 GCF_000364645.1 Xanthomonas sp. SHU 308
CCCTCTCCCCCCGGGAGAGGGGTTGGGGTGAGGGTCCGACGCGAAGCGACTCGCGATGTTTGGGTGCGCGAGGCTGCGCCCGCACCCTCATCCGGCCCTTCGGGCCACCTTCTCCCGGTGGGAGAAGGGAGCGGCTAGCCCCTCTCCCCCCGGGAGAGGGGTTGGGGTGAGGGTCCGGCGCGAAGCATCTCGCGATGTTTGGGTGCACGAGGCTGCGCCCGTACCCTCATCCGCCCCTGCGGGCCACCTTCTCCCAGTGGGAGAAGGGAACAGCGCCGCCTGCCCGCATCCGGCACAATGCCCGGCACATGCCTGCCTCATCCGCGCCCGATTTCCGGCTGTATCCGTCCAACGCGCTGGATACCCTGGCCGCCCTGCTCGCCGAAGAACTGCGCCGGCCGCCGCCGGGGCAGCCTTTGCTGGCGCCGGAGGTGGTGCTGATCCCGCAGGTGGCGATGCGGCGCTGGCTGCAGTCGACCCTGGCCGCGGTGCACGGGGTGGCGGCGAACCTGGAATTCCTCACCCCCGGCGAATTCGTCGCGCGCGCGCTGGAGCGCAATCTCGGCGCCGCGGCCGACGACCTGGACATGGCGACCATGCACTGGCGCCTGTACGCGGCGCTGCAGGGCGACCTGGGTAGCGATGCGGCGCTGGCGCCGCTGGCCGGCTATCTGGCCGACGGCGATGCGCTCAAGCCGTGGAGCCTGGCCGGCGAGCTGAGCAACGTGTTCGAGAAGTACCAGGCCTGGCGGCGCGACTGGCTGCTGCGCTGGGAAAGTGGCGCCGACCCGGACGATCCGCAGGCGCGGCTGTGGCGGCGTATCGCCATGGGCCGCGCCTACCGCGCACGCCGCATCGGCCAGTACCTGGACCGCTACGCGCGCCCGGACGGGCCGCTGCCGCAGGGCCTGCCGCGGCGCCTGTTCGCCTTCGCCGTGCTCAACATTTCCCCGGACGTGCTGCGCGTGCTGGCCACGCAGGCGCGCGCCGGCACACTGCACTTCTACCTGCCGACCCCGGCGCAGGGTTATTGGGGCGATCTGCAGACGCTGTGGCAGCGCCGCCGCGAGGGTGGGGCGGTGGACCTGTTCGCCGACCACGTGCAGGAGAACCCGCTGCTGCAGGCCTGGGGCGCGGCCGGGCGCGACTTCATGGCGCTGATCGGCGACTACGAGGTGGTGCATCCGCTGGCCGAGATCGCGGTCTACGCCGATCCGCTGGAGTCGGGCCGGCGCGCGCTGGCCGACGGCGGCCTCGGCGACAGCCTGCTGCGGCGCATGCAGAGCGATCTGTTCCATCGCCGCGCGCCGGCGCGGCCGGCGCCGCTGGCCGCGGTGGATCCGCACGATCCCAGTCTGCAGGTGCACGCCTGCCACACCCGCCTGCGCGAACTGCAGGTGCTGCACGACCAACTGCGCGCGCTGCTGGACGACCCGCGCTTCGAGCCGCCGCTGCAGCCGCGCGAGATCGCGGTGCTGTCGCCGGACATCGACCCCTACGTGCCGTACTTGGACGCGGTGTTCGGCGGCCACGCCGGCGACGACGCCTTGCCCTATGCGCTGGCCGACGCCAGCCCGTTGGCCAGCGAGCCATTGGCCGAGGTGTTCCTGGCGCTGCTCGGGCTGCCGATCGCGCGCTTCGGCCTGCACGAGATCCTGGACCTGATCGCCAGCGCGCCGATCGCCGAGGCCGCCGGCCTGGACGAGGCCGGGCTGGAGCGCCTGCGTAGCTGGCTGCACGCCGCCGGCGCGCGCTGGGGCCTGGACGCGGCGCACCG
>NZ_AQOK01000364.1:0-709 GCF_000364645.1 Xanthomonas sp. SHU 308
CCGAAGGTCAGATCGGTAGTAGAAGAAGATGGAAGTGCGCTCTGACCTCCGTTTTTCCAGACCCCCGTTTTTCAGAACCGACTACCTACTGTGACCGCGCGTCGGAAAAGTTAACCTGATCCCGTTGCTATCGGGAGCCAGCTTGGCCGTCGTGCCGGGCCAGCTGCGCGAACGGGGAGGCCGCCAAAGGCCGGACAGGTAGGATGGAAAGTACACTCTGCCCTTGTTTTTCCGGCTTTTTCGCCATACCTCTCTCCAAGCAGCCCTAACGCCTGAATTAAGCCGAACCGCGACGCGGCTTCGGCTTGAATGAACTGTTAGGTGCCACACCGGGAGTGGTGGGATGGAACCTATCTGCGCAGGCAGCAGTTAGCTTTCTCGCATAATCTGCGAGAGATGCGCCCTGCAGATGAGCCAGACAGTGGCTCAAGGCAAGCTCCCACTCGCCATGGCCATTAAGGCTTTCACATGCGGCTATAACTGAGTCCGGGAGATGCTCTCGTACTGCATCCAGAACCTCTAGAAACTGTGATTGCTCGTCAATCATGATTTGGGGCCTGACTACTATTGGACCGCATAAACGCAGTATTCTTTGTTTGTGTATAAACTGCACTCTGACCCATGTGTACTCCGCGCGGCAATTGAACGCCAGCTTGGTCGTCGAGCCGGCACTGCAAGAATCGGGCGGCCGCCGAAGGTCAGATCGGTA
>NZ_AQOK01000365.1:0-4038 GCF_000364645.1 Xanthomonas sp. SHU 308
GCGCCAGGCGCGACGTGCGGCAGCGACACCGATCGCCTCGACGTCGACCACGGCCACACCGAGCGCGCCGGCCCTGCCGGCGGCCGCTGCGGCGATCCTGGCCCGCGCCAAGGCCAAGGCCGCGCAGCGAGGCGGCCAATGAGCGCGACCACGAGCACGGGCGCAAGCACGCCTGCACGGCGCGGACGCCTGCTGAGCAAGGACGAGATCCACGAGCTGTTCTCGCGCCTGTCCGAACTCAACCCCAGCCCGACCACCGAGCTGGAATACGACAGCCCGTTCGAACTGCTGATCGCGGTGATCCTCTCGGCGCAGGCCACCGACGTCGGCGTCAACAAGGCCACGCGGCGCCTGTATCCGGTGGCGAACACGCCGGCCGCGATCCTGGCGCTGGGCGAGGACGGCCTGAAGCGCTACATCTCCACCATCGGCCTGTTCAACGCCAAGGCCAAGAACGTCATCGCCACCTGCCGCATCCTGGTCGAGCAGCACGGCGGCGAGGTGCCGCGCTCGCGCGCTGCGCTGGAAGCGCTGCCCGGGGTCGGCCGCAAGACCGCCAACGTGGTGCTCAACACCGCCTTCGGCGAACCGACCATGGCGGTGGACACGCACATCTTCCGCGTCGCCAACCGCACCGGGCTGGCCCCGGGCAAGGACGTGCGCGCAGTCGAAGATTCGCTGCTCAAGCGCGTGCCGGCGCAGTTCCTGCACGACGCGCACCACTGGCTGATCCTGCACGGCCGCTACGTGTGCAAGGCGCGCAAGCCCGACTGTCCGCAGTGCGCGATCCGCGACCTGTGCCGGTACAGGGACAAGACGCCGGGTTGAGCGGCGTGCCGCGGCGCTGGCCGGTACAGCGCCGGGGATGTCGGCTTGGGCAACTTGCGCGGCGCATGTCGTCCGCCGCTGCGCCCGTCGCGGTTGAAACCGCTTCTACAGTTCTCCACGAGATGCCACCTGGCCGCTAGCAGCGACTATCGTCCACGGTCGTCGACGCGAACCGTGAAAGGCGCCCCGGCCCGCGCCCCATCGCGCGCCTCGGCGATCGCGCCGCAAAAAAAGAAAGGCGGCGCAATGCGCCGCCTTTCGTCCCACGTGCGGGAATCTCCGCGAATCAGAACGACAGGTCGCCCCAGACGCCGAATTCCTTGGTTTCCACGTCGGTCTTCTTGCTGGTGTTGTCCTGGTGCGTGTACTTGTACACGGTGGCCAGCTTCAGGTTCTTCAGCACCGGGAACTCGACGCCGACGTTCCAGTACTTGTCGGCCAGGGTCGGGTCGATGGTCTTGCTCAGGTCGGTCTTGTCGTAGCGGGCGAAGGCGTTGATGCCGCCGTCGGTCAGCGCCACGCTGCCCCACACCGACCAGCCGCTGGACTTGTCGGTGGCCGGGGTCAGCACGTTGTTGAGGTTCTTGGCCTGGAAGTACTCGCCGCCCAGACGGAAGTTGGAATCGGCGTAGGCGACCATCGCATCGGCGCGGGTGTAGTCGTGCTGCGCGTCGAGGATGTCGGTTTCCTTGCCCAGCTTGCCCGAGTAGGCGCCGACGGCGATGGCCAGGTTCTGCATCGGCATGTAGGCGACGCGGCCTTCCACGTCCATGCCCTTGCCGCGGGTCGGGTTCTTGTAGCCGGCGCCGTTGACCACCGACATCGCGTAGTTGACCTGCGAGCCCAGGTCGCCGAAGGCGTGCAGGCCCCAGTCGGAGGAGTTGGCGTACTTCAGGCGGTCGGTCAGGGTGTTCTCGACGTAGCGGTAGCCGTAGAACTTCTCGACGAACGGCACCCACGGCATGTCGGCGGCACCGATGCGCAGGGCGAAGGCGTCGTCGAACTTGCCCTGCACGTAGGCCTTCTTCACGAACAGCTGGGTGTTGGACAGGGCCGAGCTGTACTGGAAGTCGGTGGTCAGGTTGGCCGACCAGATCTCGTTGAAGCTGTGGTCGACGGTCAAGTAGAAGCGCTTGACGTCCAGACCGGTGCCGCTGGCGGCGGTCTTGGCGCCGCCGCTGGTGCGGTCGATGTTGGTCAGGTCGAAGAACATACGGCCGCCGATCTTGTTGTCGTTGACCAGCTTGGCGAGCTTGTCGACCTTGGCGGCGCTGGCCTGCGCCGTTTCGGTCGCCTGGGCCTGCACGACATTCACTTCCGACTGCGCGTCGGACTGCGCCTGCAGGGCTTCCGACTGCGCCTGCAGCTGCTGGACCTGGGTCTGCAGCGCTTCGATCTGGGCCTGCAGCTGCTGCAGCTGGGCAGCGCTGACGGCGGGCGGGTTGCTGCTGGCCTTGGCCTTCGCCGCGAACGCCTGCGGCGCCGACGCGAGGCCGAGGCTGGCGAGGATCGCCGTGGCGAGAAGATGGGAACGCATTAGAATCTCTCCGATGGGTGGTGGCAGGGTGGTATGGGTGCGGTGCGGCCCCAGTGCGATGGCCCGACCATTTGTAAAGATTCCGTCAAAGACATGACAGTTTTGAGTCAGCTTCGTTTCGAAACGAAGGCAACCCCGTCCGGGAAGGCTGTCACCGGACTGACATCTGATTTTCTTCAGACGTTCATGAAAAAGTCTTGGAATGCAGCCGATGCCGGCCGGGGTGCCGGCATTCCACCTATTTCAGGAGTTCTCCCGATGCGTTCCCTCAAGCTCCGACTGCTGGCAGCCGCCGCGGTCGCTACGTTTTCGCTCGCGGCGCAAGCCACCGATGTCACTGGCGCAGGCTCCAGCTTCGTCTACCCGGTGCTGTCGAAGTGGTCGGCTGCCTATGCTGAGAAAAGCGGCAACCGCGTCAACTACCAGTCGATCGGTTCCGGCGGCGGCATCGCGCAGATCCAGGCGGCCACGGTCGATTTCGGCGCCTCCGACAAGCCGCTGAGCGGCGCGGATCTGGAAAAGTTCGGCCTGGGCCAGTTCCCGGTCGTGATCGGCGGCATCGTGCCGGTGTTCAACGTGGCGGGCGTGGCCCCGGGTGCGATGAAGCTCGACGGCACCGTGCTGGCCAACATCTTCCTCGGCAAGATCACCAAGTGGAACGACCCGGCGATCGCCGCGCTGAACCCGGGCCTGACCCTGCCCGACCTGAAGATCACCATCGTGCACCGCTCCGACGGTTCGGGCACCAGCTTCAACTTCACCAACTACCTGTCCAAGGTCAGCCCGGAGTGGAAGAGCAAGGTCGGTGAAGGCACCGCCGTGCAGTGGCCGGCCGGCATCGGCGGCAAGGGCAACGAGGGCGTGGCCGCCTACGTCAAGCAGATCCGCGGCGGCATCGGCTACGTCGAGTACGCCTACGCGCTGCAGAACAAGCTCAGCTACGCCGGCATGAAGAACGCCGCCGGCCGTTTCGTGATGCCGGACGACAAGACCTTCTCCGCTGCCGCCGCCACCGCGGACTGGAAGTCGGCCAAGGACTTCAACCTGATCATGACCAACGCGCCGGGCCAGGACGCGTGGCCGATCACCGCCACCACCTGGGCCATCATGTACAAGAAGGCCAAGAAGCCGGCGTCGTCGAAGGCCGCGCTGGACTTCTTCAAGTGGTCGTTCGAGCAGGGCCAGCCGCAGGCCAAGGCGCTGGACTACGTGCCGCTGCCGGAGCCGCTGGTCAAGCAGATCGAAGCCTACTGGGCGCAGAACATGAAGTAAGCCGGCGTCTCGCCCGTCCGGCGCTCGCGCGCCGGCACGGCGATGTCCCGAAGGCGCGGACCGCAGGGTCCGCGTCTTTTTTTGTCCCCGCTGGCGGAGCCGTGCGCAGGCCCAGCGGGGGCACGCCGCCCTGCCCTGCCACGGTTCCGGAAGGCGGCGCGAGCGCCGCATCCGGTGAGGGCGTCCGCCAACCAGTCCGCAAGTCATCTCGCTGTAACAAAAATATCATTTCATAGCGAACATCCGCCGGATGTCCCGGCGCTCTTCGCTACGGAGTGACCCCCATGAAACTGCAGCCGGCGCGCATTGCCGTCCTGTCCCTCGCCCTGGCCTTCGCCGTCACCGCCTGCCAGCCCGGCAACGGCGACAAGCAGGGCGCCGCCGATGCGGCAGGCGGGGCG
>NZ_AQOK01000366.1:0-3884 GCF_000364645.1 Xanthomonas sp. SHU 308
GCCGGCCGCCGGCGCCAAGACCGCGGCGGAGATTTCCGGCGCCGGTGCTTCCTTCATCTACCCGCTGATCTCCAAGTGGTCGGCCGACTACAACGCGGCCACCGGCAACAAGATCAACTACCAGTCGATCGGTTCCGGCGGCGGCATCGCCCAGATCAAGGCCGGCACGGTCGATTTCGGCTCTTCCGACAAGCCGCTGGACAGCGCCGAGCTGGCCGCGGCCGGTCTCGGCCAGTTCCCCTCGGCGATTGGGGGGGTGGTGCCGGTGGTCAACCTGGACGGCATGGACGCGGGCAAGCTGCGGCTGACCGGCCCGGTGCTGGCGGACATCTTCCTGGGCAAGATCAGCAAGTGGAACGACCCGGCGCTGACCGCGCTGAACCCGGGCGTGACGCTGCCCGACACCAAGATCAATCTGGTGCACCGCTCCGACGGCTCGGGCACCAGCTTCAACTTCACCAACTACCTGTCCAAGGTCAGCCCGGAGTGGAAGGGCAAGGTCGGCGAAGGCACCTCGGTACAGTGGCCGGGCGGCGTCGGCGGCAAGGGCAACGAAGGCGTGGCCTCGTACGTGCAGCAGATCAAGGGCTCGATCGGCTACGTCGAACTGGCCTACGCGCTGCAGAACAAGATGCCGTACGCGTCGATGCAGAACGCCGCCGGCAACTGGGTGCAGCCCAATGCCGAGAGCTTCGCCGCGGCCGCCGCGTCGGCCGACTGGGCCAACGCCAAGGACTTCAACCTGGTCATCACCAACGCCGCGGGCCCGCAGGCGTGGCCGATCACCGCCACCAACTTCATGCTGATGCACAAGCAGGCCAAGGATCCGGCGCGCAGCAAGGCGACCCTGGACTTCTTCAAGTGGGCCTTCGAGAAGGGCCAGCCGCAGGCCGACGCCCTGCACTACGTGCCGCTGCCGCCGGAACTGGTGCAGCAGATCGAGTCCTACTGGAGCAAGGAATTCAAGTAAGCGCCACCGCGGTGCGCACTGCGCGCACCGCGGCGGCAAGCGGCGACCGGCGGTGCAGTCCAGGCGCCGCCGGTCGCCGTCTCGGCAACTTGTGATTCGGACTTTCGGGTTCCCGCCTGTGCGGGAGCGATGCAACCACCCACCGCGCGCGGTCATCCCCGCCGCGGCCACGATCGGAGCGCGCAGGCGCGTGCTCCGGCGACGACCGAGCCCATGAACAGCACTGTCCTTCCCGAAGCGATGTCGGCGCCACGCGGACGCGACCTGCGTGACGCCCGCGCCGACCGATTGTTCCGCTGGATCCTCACCGCCACCGTCGTTTTGGTACTCGTCGCCCTCGGCAGCGCTGCGCTGTCGATGCTGTGGGGCGGCCGTCATGCCCTGCAGCTACAGGGCATGAGCTTCTTCTACTCCAGCGAGTGGAACCCGGTCGAGAACAAGTACGGCGCACTGGCGCCGATCTACGGCACCCTGGTGACCGCCTTGATCGCGATGCTGATCGCGGTGCCGGTGAGCTTCGGCATCGCCTTCTTCCTGACCGAAGTGGCGCCTCGCTGGCTGCGCGGCCCGGTCGGGACCGCGATCGAACTGCTGGCCGGCATCCCGTCGATCATCTACGGCATGTGGGGCCTGTTCGTGCTGATCCCGATCATGTCCGAGTACGTCACGCCCTGGCTCAACGACCACCTCGGCACGTTGCCGGTGATCGGCCCGATTTTCCAGGGCCCCCCGATCGGCATCGGCCTGCTCACCGCCGGCTTCGTGCTGGCGATCATGGTGATTCCCTTCATCTCGTCGGTGATGCGCGAAGTGTTCCTGACCGTGCCGACCCGGCTCAAGGAGTCGGCCTACGCGCTCGGCTCCACGCGCTGGGAGGTGAGTTGGGACATCGTGCTGCCCTACACCCGCTCGGCGGTGATCGGCGGCATCTTCCTGGGCCTGGGCCGCGCGCTCGGCGAGACCATGGCGGTGGCCTTCGTGGTCGGCAACACGGTGCGCCTGTCGCCCTCGCTGCTGGAGCCGGGCACCACCATCGCCGCGCTGATCGCCAACGACTTCGGCGAGGCCACCGGCGATTACCGCTCGGCACTGCTGCTGCTGGGCTTCGTCCTGTTCCTGGTGACCTTCGTCGTGCTGGCGATCGCCCGCCTGATGCTGGCGCAACTGTCGCGCAAGGAGGGCAACTGAGATGGCCGCCGACATCGCACACCGCCTGTACAACCGCCGCCGCGTGGTCAACTTCGTGGCGCTCACCCTGTCCTGCCTGACCGCGCTGTTCGGGCTGGTGTTCCTGGCCTGGATCCTGTGGACCCTGCTGGCCAAGGGCATCTCCGGCATCAACCTGGACCTGTTCACGCGCATGACCCCGCCGCCCGGCGAGAACGGCGGCCTGGCCAACGCGTTCTTCGGCAGCGCGGTGATGTGCGGCCTGGCGCTGCTGATCGGCACGCCGCTGGGCGTGGCCGCCGGCACCTGGCTGGCCGAGTACGGCAACGCGCGCAAGACCGGCCAGGTGGTGCGCTTCGTCAACGACATCCTGCTGTCGGCGCCGTCGATCGTGCTCGGCCTGTTCGTCTACACCCTGTACGTGATGCAGACCGGCGGCAATTTCTCGGCGCTGGCCGGCGCACTGTCGCTGGCCTTCATCGTGCTGCCGGTGGTGGTCCGCACCACCGACGAGATGCTGCGGCTGGTGCCGGCGCAGATGCGCGAGGCCGCGCTGTCGCTGGGCATCCCGCAATGGAAGGTGACCATCCAGGTGCTGTACCGCAGCGCCTCTGCCGGCATCGTCACCGGCGTGATGCTGGCGCTGGCGCGCATCAGCGGCGAGACCGCACCGCTGCTGTTCACCTCCTTCGGCAACCTGTACTGGAACAACAACATCCTCAAGCCGATGGCCAGCGTGCCGGTGGTGATGAACAACTTCGCCGGCAGCCCCTACCCGACCTGGCAGCAACTGGCCTGGTCCGGCGCGCTGGTGCTCACCGTCTTCGTCCTGCTGGTCAGCCTCGGCGCGCGCGCCCTGCTGGTGCGCAACAAGATCTCCAACGATTGATTCCCCTATGGACCCGGCCATGAACGATCACCACAACGCCGCCCCGATGCACCGCATCGCCATGCCCAACGGGCACACCGCGCTGGCGCCGTCGCCGGTCAAGATCGCCGCGCGCGGCCTGGACTTCTACTACGACAAGTACCACGCGCTGAAGGGCATCAACCTGGAAGTGCCGGAGAAGCGCGTCACCGCACTGATCGGTCCCTCCGGCTGCGGCAAGTCCACCCTGCTGCGCATCTTCAACCGGATCTACGCGCTGTACCCGAAGCTGGAAGCGCGCGGCGAGGTGCTGCTGGACGGCGAGAACATCCTCTCGCCGAAGTACCCGATGAACCGCCTGCGCAGCAAGGTCGGCATGGTGTTCCAGAAGCCGGTGCCGTTCCCGATGACCATCTTCGAGAACGTCGCCTACGGCATCCGCCACCACGAGAAGCTGTCCAAGGCCGACATGGCCGACCGCGTCGAGCAGGCGCTGCGCCAGGGCGCGCTGTGGGACGAGGTCAAGGACAAGCTCGGGCAGAGCGCGCTGGGCCTGTCCGGCGGCCAGCAGCAGCGCCTGTGCATCGCCCGCGCGGTGGCGCTGCGTCCGGACGTGCTGCTGCTCGACGAGCCGACCTCGGCGCTGGACCCGATCTCGACCAGCCGCATCGAGCAGCTGGTGGAAGAGCTGAAGAACGACTACACCATCGTCATCGTCACCCACAACATGCAACAGGCCGCGCGCGTGTCCGACTACACCGCCTTCATGTACCTGGGCGACCTGATCGAGCACGACCGCACCGAAATCATCTTCTCGCAGCCGAACAAGCAGCAGACCGAAGACTACATCACCGGCCGTTTCGGCTGAGCCGCTGCGGC
>NZ_AQOK01000367.1:0-3603 GCF_000364645.1 Xanthomonas sp. SHU 308
CGGCCTGCTGCTGGAGCGCGCGGACCGCACCACCGCGCTGGTGTCGCTGACCGGGCTGCGCGATCCGGCGCAGCTGGCGCGCGCGGTGCAGGGCAGCGGCGCGCAACTGCTGGACCTGAAGGACGCCTCCGAGTCGCTGGTCGCCGCCTACCGCGGCCGCGTGCTCGCCGCGCTGGGCGTGGCCGCGGTGCTGCTGGCGCTGACCGTGGCGATCGCCTTGCGCACGCCGCGGCGGATCGCACGCGTGCTGCTGCCGATGGCGCTGACCACGCTGCTGATCCTGGCGATCCTGCGCGGCTGCGGGGTCGAACTGAACCTGTTCCACCTGATCGCGCTGATCCTGGCCGCCGGCCTGGGCCTGGACTACGCGCTGTTCTTCGACCACGCCGGCGACGACCGCGCCGACCAGTTGCGCACCCTGCATGCGTTGATCGTGTGCAGCCTGATGACCCTGCTGGTGTTCGCGCTGCTGGCCGCCTCCAGCATCCCGGTGCTGCGCGCGATCGGCAGCACCGTGGCGCTGGGCGTGCTGTTCAATTTCGTGCTGGCGCTGCTGATTTCGCGCGAGACCGCCAGCGACACCCGGGAGAGCCGCCATGCACACTGAACCCTTGCACGGACGCGACGCCATCGCCGCCCTGGTCCCGCACCAGGGCCTGATGTGCCTGTGGGAGGAAGTGGTGGCCTGGGACGCGCAGCGCGTGCTGTTGCGCAGCGTCGCGCATCGCCAGGCCGCGCATCCGCTGCGCAGCGGCGGCCGGCTGCACGCGCTGCACCTGTGCGAATACGGCGCGCAGGCGATGGCGGTGCACGGTGGCCTGCTCGGTCGCGCCGCGGGCACGCCGGTGCGGCCGGGCATGCTGGTGGCGCTGCGCGGGGTGCAGTTGCACGTCAGCGAACTGCAGGATCTGCCAGGTCCGATCGAAGGCGAGGCCGAGGTGCTGCTGCAGGCCGAGGACAGCCAGCAGTACGCCTTCCGCATCAGCCATGCCGGGCAGTTGCTGGCCGAGGGCCGTGCGACGGTGATGCTGGGCGCGGCGTGACCGCGTAGGCGTCGACGGCCCTGCAGACGCGGCGAGCGCTATCCAGGCTTGGAAGGCGTCGGGACTGAAGTCCCTCCCACAGTGCACCCAGGCAACGCACAGGCGCATTCCTGCAGGTGCCGTTTCGCGATGTCGTGGGTCATCGATCGCGATAGGTTTCCACGATAACGTCCGCCCGCGGCTGCTGCGGCGTCGGACGGGGTGCCCGCGGTGCGCGACGAGTCGTTAGGATGGCGGCCCTGTCCCTCCGCCCAAGGAACCACGATGTCCCAGCCTGCTTCCCCGCGCCGCGCCCTGGTCACCGGCGGCAGTGGCGATCTCGGTGGCGCGATCTGCCACGCCCTGGCTGCGCAGGGTTTGCACGTGATCGTGCACGCCAATGCCAACGTCGCACGCGCCGCGGCGGTGGTGGAGGCGATCGTCGCCGCCGGCGGCAGCGCCGAGGCGGTGGCCTTCGACGTGGCCGATGCGCAGGCCAGCGCGCAGGCGCTGGCGACGCTGCTGGAGGCCGGCCCGATCCAGGTGCTGGTCAACAACGCCGGCATCCACGACGACGCGCCGATGGCGGGCATGAGCGCGGCGCAGTGGCACAAGGTCATCGACGTTTCGCTGCACGGCTTCTTCTACGTCACCCAGCCGCTGCTGCTGCCGATGGCGCGCACGCGCTGGGGCCGCATCGTCAGCGTGTCCTCGGTGTCGGCGGTGCTGGGCAACCGCGGGCAGACCAA
The DNA here is from genome assembly GCF_000364645.1 of Xanthomonas sp. SHU 308. NCBI lineage: Bacteria > Pseudomonadati > Pseudomonadota > Gammaproteobacteria > Lysobacterales > Lysobacteraceae > Xanthomonas > Xanthomonas sp. SHU 308. The sequence goes on from NZ_AQOK01000367.1 coordinate 1,772, forward strand.
CTACGCCGCGGCCAAGGCGGCGCTGCATGGCGCCAGCATGTCGCTGGCGCGGGAAATGGCCAGCCGCGGCATCAGCGTCAACGTGGTCGCACCGGGCGTGATCCAGGGTGCGATGGCCGACAGTGCCTTCCCGCCGGAGGCGATCAAGCAGATGGTCCCGGCCGGGCGCCCGGGCAAGCCGGAGGAGGTGGCCGCGCTGGTCGCCTTCCTGTGTTCGGACGCGGCCGCCTACATCAACGGCCAGGTCATCGGCATCAACGGCGGCATGGGCTGACCGCCTCGAAAACGACGCGGCCGTTGCACCGCCATGCCGGCGGCGCAACGGCGGCGTGCGCTCAGCGGCAGACGAAGCTGGACGCCGCCTCCACGTCGCCGCCGACATAGCGCGCCACCTGCGGATACGGGCACAGCGGGCGGCTGCGCTGGCTGCTCCAGTTGGCCGGTACCTCGGCATTGGGCGCGGCGCTGCCGCTGCCGCGCGCGCTGGCGACGATCGCGTCCGGCGCCTGGCTCTGCTCGACCCAGGCCACCAGCGGGGTCAACGCGTCGAACTGGTCGGTGGCCGGCCCGCCGGCGCAATGCGCCATCGCCGGCACCGCGAACAAGCGTGCGTAGCTGGCGGCGTCGGCATCGGCGGTGCGCAGGCGGTCGTACCAGGCCGCGGTATCGGCGAAGGAGAAGATGCCGTCGCCGGTGCCGTGGTAGATCAGCAGCTTGCCGCCGCGCTTCTTCAGCGTGGTCAGCCGGGTCTCGTTCGGCGGGGTCATGTACGACCACGCGGATTCGCCAAAGGCGCCGGCCGTGGCGAAGATCTTCGGCGCGTCGCGGTCCATGTCGAACTGCAGCGCGTAGCGCTTCAGATCCTGCAGCACCGCCGGATCCTCCGGCGGGGTGACGAAGCCGAAGGCCACCGAGCCGGGCACCAGGGTCAGCGAGGCGTCCTGCCGCCAGCCGGCCCAGTCGCCGCTGGCGATGCCCGGGTCGAAGGGGAAGGGCGCGTACAGCGGCGTGCCGGCGCTGTTGCGCACGCCGGCGTGGATGGCGCCGAGCGCGCGCTTCTGCGCCGGGGTCAGGCATTGGCCGGTGCGCCCGGCGCTGCCGCAGGTGGCGACGTCGCGATTCAGGTCGAAGCGGCGCTGGCAGGCGAGCACGTCCTGCACCATGCCGTCGCGCACGCCGTCCAGTGCATCGCAGGTGGCGACGATGCGCTGGGCCACCAGGCTGCGCTCGGCGGCGGTCAGGCCGCTGCGCGTGTCGCTGCCGCCGGCCAGTGCCGCCAGTTGCTGCGCCGCGGCCAGGTCGGCGATCGCCGCCTTGGGCAGATGGAACCCTGGGTCGCCGACCAGGATGCCGTCGTAGTCCTGCGCGTCGCGCGCGGCGGCGACCATGCCGTGGCGACCGCCGTTGGAGCAGCCGCCGAAGTAGCTGTAGTCCGGCGCCTTGCCGTAGGCGATCTGCACCACGCGCTTGGCCATCGGGGTCAGCGCCTGCACTGCCTGGTAGCCGTAGTCCAGGCGCGCCTGCGGATCGCGGCCGAACAGCGGGTTCTGCGCGTTGCTGTGCCCGGCATCGGAACTGATGACCGCAAAGCCCATGCGCAGCGGGTTGTCGCGCTGGCCGCCGCCGCCGATGTCGCCGAGCGCGGGGACCACGTTGCCGTCCAGGCCGCCGTTGGCCTGGTAGAAGAAGCGCCCGTTCCATGCCGCCGGCAGGCGCATCTCGAAGCCGATCGCATAGGACTGGCCGTCGCTGCCGACGCGTTCGTGCATCAGCCCGGTGACCTGGCAGTGTGCGCCGATCGGCTGGCCGGCCACCTGCAGGGCGCCGGCCGC
>NZ_AQOK01000368.1:0-5387 GCF_000364645.1 Xanthomonas sp. SHU 308
CCGCGGTGAAGCGGGTGCCGGGATAGGCGAGCCGGCTCGCCAGCGCGTCGCACGACTGCTGCAGTGGTGCCGGCGAGGCCGGTGCGCGCGCGGTCGTCTGCGCTTGTGCGGTGGAGGCGGCGGCGAGAGCGGCCAGCGGCAGGGCCAAGGCGAGCAGCGTGGAGCGCATGGAGTTCTCCTGGAGGACGCGCCGGGCGCGGCGGGCCTGTGTCGCGCCGGTGGCGCCAGGGCGTCAACCGCCGCGCGTGCGAAAACCCGAATGCGCGGGCGATATTCGCCCCATGTGACGCGTGCCGCGCAATTGCGCGCTCGCCTGGCGCTTCGCGGCGGGGAAGCGAAGCGCGCGTTGTTGCAGGGCGGCATGGCCCTGCGCGTGGATCAGGCGGCGTCCGCGTACCAGGCCGGCGACAGGACCGGCAGCGGCGTCGCCGCATCGCGGCAGGCATCCAGCAGGCCGTGGTCGGCCAGCGTCGGATGCTGCTGGCGGGCGCGCGCCAGGATCTCCCCGGCCAGTTCCGCCATGCGCGCGACGTTGCCGTGCAGGCGGGCGACGAAGGCGGCATCGTCCAGCCGGTCGCTCAGGGCGCGGTTGAGTTCGTGGAACCAGCCGATCAGGTACTGGTCCAGCAGGCGACCGTCGGCCACCGCCGCGGCCTGCGCGCGGTTGGCCGCGCCCCAGTCGCGCAGCAGCGCCTGCATGCCCAGGTTGAGCGCGCTGGCCTGCTGCAGCGCCGGGCGCAGCCGGCCCAGCACGGCCAGGTCGGCGATGCGGTCGGTGCAGTACAGCGGCGCCAGCAGCGACCAGTAGTAGGTGTAGTCCCAGATCACCTTGACCGGCATCACCTGGGCGTCGCCGAACAGCGGGTACTGGTCCTGGTAGAGGGTCAGGGTGTTCTCGTAGAACGAGAAATACAGCTGCTGGTACAGCTCGGCGTAGGGCGCGATGTCGCGCCCGGCGCGCTCGCGCCCGATCAGTTCGCAGATGTAGGTGTTGCTGATGGCGATGAAGTCGCTGCCCGGCGAATAGAACGGGTCCAGGAACACGCCGGCCTCCCCGGTCAGCGCCCAGCGCTGCGCCGAGAACACCTGTTTGCAGCCGTAGGAGAAGTCGCGCAGGAACAGGAAATCCTGCACCGTGTGCTCGCTGCGCTCCAGCGTGCTGGCTACCTGCGGCTGGTGCGTGCGCAGCCAGTCCATCGCCTTGGCGTGGGTGTTCATGGTCTCCAGCGGATGCAGGGCGGCATCGCAGACGATGCCCAGCGAATGCGCGCCGGAGGACAGCGGGATCAGCCAGAACCAGTAGCCGGGGCCGCACATGTGGTTGGTCGAGCGCCAGCGGTCCGGCGGCGTGCAGCGCTGCAGCCAGGCGCTGTCCTGCGACCAGCCGTTGGGATCGACCAGCCCGTCCACCCGCCACCACACCGCGTTGGCCTGGTGCGCGTTGTCCTGGGCCAGGCCGAGCTTGCGCTTGAGCAGGCCGGCGCGGCCGCTGGCGTCGATCACCCAGCGCGCCTGCAGGCTGGCCTCGGTGCCGTCGCGGCTGTAGCGCACGCAGTGGTCGCCGTCGTCCTCGGCCAGGTCGACGCCGCGCACCGTGCTGCCGTCGATGAACTCCACGCCCATCTCGCGCGCGCGCTGCCCGAGAAAGTTCTCGAAGCGGCCGCGGTCGATCTGCCACGACGGGGTGGGCAGCAACTGGCTCACCCCCAGCTCGGTGCACTGGTCGATGTCGGTGCGCCGGTCGGAGAAGAAGAAGCGGAAGCCGAACTTGCGGATCTGTTCGGCATCCAGGTGCTCGCGCAGGCCCAGCACCTCGGCGAAGTAGTGCGCGCCGATCTCCACCGAGGACTCGCCGACCTTGAACGCGGCCTCGCGCACCGGGTGCGCGCGCCGTTCCAGCACGCGGATGCGCAGCTGCGGGTCGCGCTGGCGCAATTGCAGCGCCAGGGTCAGTCCGGCCAGTCCGCCGCCCAGAATCGCCACATCCGCCTGCGCTGCCTTCATGTCGTCTTTTCCTTGGCGACGGCCAGGGGGGCCGTGTCGAGGGTGCCGTCGATGTCGTCGATCAGCACCGGATTGGCGCGGGTGCGCCGGTACTCGCGCACCACGTGCCCATAGGTCCACACCTGCACGATCACGTGCGAGGTGATCTTCCACAGATCGCGCACCAGCCGGAAGTGGCTCTTGCGGAACGTGCCCGGGGTCTGGTTGGCGTAGCGGGTCTCGATCGGCACCGCCACCACCCGCGCGCCGGCCTGGCGCGCCGCGGAGATCAGCAGTTGCGCCTCGAACACGAAGCCCTCGCCGGGCACGTCGGGCAGGGTGTAGACCGACTGCGGGTACAGGCGCTGGCCGCTCTGGCTGTCGACCAGGCGGAAGCCGCAGCCCCAGGCGATGCCCCAGTCGCCGAAATCGTTGCCGATGCGGCGGATCGGCGGCTGGCTGGCGCGCTTGCGCAGGCGCGCGCCGACGATCACGCAGCCGGGATAGCGGTTGGCCGCGGCCAGCAACCGCGGGAAGTCGGCGGCGCTGTGCTGGCCGTCGCCGTCCATGGTCATCACCGCGCGCGCGCCCTGGCGCTGCGCCTCGGCGAAGCCGCTGCGCAACGCCGCGCCCTTGCCGCGGCGTTGCGGATGGCGCAGCAGGGTCACCGGCAAGTCGGCGATGCAGTCGCTGGTGCCGTCGTCGGAGCCGTCGTCGACCACGATCACCCGCGGGCAGTGCGCCAGCGCGTCGCTGACCACCTCGCGGATGCGCAGCCGTTCGTTGAGGGCGGGAATCAGGATCGCCGCGTCGGCGGCGCTCAGCGGCGTGCGGCTCATGCGCGCAGCTCCACCTGCAGGCAGCGGCCGCCGCCTGCATCGAGCACGCAACCGTTGCCGCCCAGCGCCAGCGCATCGAACAGCGGCAGCATCGGCGCCATCGCGTTGCCCGCGGCATGCCGCGCCAGCGCGCCATCGCCAACCGGCGCGGTGCCGTCGCGCAGTTGTACCTGCAATTGCGGCTTGCCGTCGCGGGCGCCCGCGCTCAGCACCAGCGCGCCGCCGAGCAGGCCCTCGCTGCGCGCGATCCGGCCCAGCGCGCCCACCGAGCGGCTGTCGTAGCCGACCAGCAGTACCGCGTCCTCGCCCGCGGCCAGTTGCGACAGCGCTTCCAGCAGGCCCTGCGCGAAGCTGCCCGAGTGCGCGCTGATCGCGGTCGCCGCGGCGGTGGCGCCGGCGCCGATGGTCCAGTAGCCGGCGGCGGCGTTGTGCACCGAGTTGTGGAACTTGGTCGGCGACACCGACAGCGGCTCGCTGGCCAGGGTGGTGCACATGTAGTCGGTGATCGCCAGGTCGCCGTGGGTGGAGGTGAACACCGACGGCAGCGTGGCCGGGTCGCGGCCGGCGTCCTGGCAGGCGGCCAGCGCCGCGTCCAGCGACACCGCCACCGTGTCCGGCGCGCGGCGGCGCTCGTTCGGCGCCAGCAGTTGCGGCGAGGGCCGTCCGGGCGTCTCCAGCGGCGCGCCTTCGCCGCGCGCGAACGCCTGTGCCAGCGTCCATCCGGGCAGGCCGGGCGCCCAGAACCCGATGCCTTCGATCGTCGCGCTCAGCATGGGCGTGCTCATGCGCGGCCGAACAGCAGCGAGCAGTTGTTGCCGCCGAAGCCGAAGGAGTTGTTCATCGCGTAGCGGACCTGTGCATGGGCGGTGGCGAAGCGGATCTGTGGGCCGCAGGCGGGATCGGGCAATTCGCTGTTGAGGGTGCCGGGCAGCAGGCCGTCGCGCAGCGCCAGCAGGGCGAACACCGACTCGACGATGCCGGCGGCGCCGAGGGTGTGCCCGGTCCAGGCCTTGGTCGAACTGGCGTGCAGGGTCGGCGGAAACAATGCCGCCACCGCGGCGGCCTCGACGCTGTCGTTGGCCGGGGTCGCGGTGCCGTGCAGGTTGAGATACCCGACCTCGGCCGGGTCCACGCCGGCGCGCTGCAACGCGCCGCGCATCGCCAGGCCGGCGCCCAGCCCCTGCGGATGCGGCGCGGACATGTGGTGGGCGTCGCTGGATTCGCCGTAGCCGCACAGCAGCGCCTGCGCCGGCGGCGCGTCGGCGGCATCGGCGCGTTCCAGCAGTGCGTAGCCGCCGGCCTCGCCCAGCGACAGCCCGACCCGGCGCACGTCGAACGGCCGGCATGGTTCCGGCGACACCACCTGCAGCGAGTTGAAGCCGAACAGCACGCTGCCGCACAGCGTGTCCACGCCGCCGACCAGCGCCGCATCGACCACGCCGGCGGCGATCAGCCGCGCGGCCTGGGCGAACACCTTGGCGCTGGACGAGCAGGCGGTGGCGACGGTGATGCACGGACCGCGCAAACCGGTGGCGGCGCGCACGAAATCGCCGAGCGAATGCGGGGTGTGCACGATCGGCCGGTCCAGGTCGGCGGGCATGCGTGGGCCGTCCGCATCGTGCTCGAGCCGGGTGTAGGCCTCCTCGCTGGCGCCGATGCTGGAGGTGGAGGTGCCCATCACCACCGCCACCCGTTCGGCGCCGTGGCGTTGCGCCGCGGCGGCCACGGCGGCGGCCATGCCGTCCTGCTGCAGTGCGAGCCAGGCCAGGCGGTTGTTGCGGCATTCCCACGCGGCCAGGGCCTCCGGCAGCGCGGCGGTTTCCAGCGCGTCCACCCGGCCGATCCAGCATTCCAGCGGTTGCGGACCGAAGTCGTTGCGACGCAGGCCGCTGCGGCCCTCGCGCAGCGCCGCGGCCTGGGCGTGCAGTCCGCTGCCGAGCGCGTTGGTCGCGGTGTAGGCGCGGATGGCCACCGGGGCCATGCGGGGCGACGAGGACGCTTCGGTCACGCGGTATTCCATACAAGGACAATCGCCGCAGTATATCGACGCATTCGGTCATGCCGTGAAACACCCACGACGCGAACGTGAATAGCGCCCGCGCCCGGATCCGTTCAGCGCAGGGCCGGCGTGCGCTTTCGCCGCTGGCGCATTTCCTCCACAATCGCTTGCCTTTCCACGCCAGGCGCACGCCACGGGCATGCAAGCCTACGTCTACAAAAGCCAACGCAAGCCGGACACCTATCTGTATCTCGCCGCCCGCGACGACTTCGGCCGTCTGCCGCCGGCGCTGCTGGCGTCGCTGCAGCCGCTGGCGTTCGTGCTCGAGGTGGCGTTGACCGCCGAACGCACGCTGGCCCGCGCCGATCCGGCCGCGGTGCGCGCCAACCTCGCCGGCTGCGGCTTCCATCTGCAATTGCCGCCGTCCCTGCCCGGCACCACCGATCGACACGATGACTGACTCTTTCCTCCGCGCGCGTGCGCCGATGCTCGCCGCCGCCCTGGGCGCGGTGCTGGCGCTGGCCGCCGGAATCGGCCCGCTGGCCGCCGCCCTGGGCGCCTGGCTG